>NZ_KV788506.1:0-1483 GCF_001807295.1 Corynebacterium sp. HMSC06C06 | reverse complement strand
TGCTGTGATGTCTAGTGACTTCTTGGACTCGGAGTCCATTGACTTTTTGGACTCGGAGTCCAGTTAGTTTTTTGACGCGGAGTCTAGGAAGTTTATGGACAAGATGTCTAACGACTTTTTGGACTCTGGCTTCTTGACAATGTGGGGATGGCAATTCCCATTACTCTCCGCAAGAAGATAGCGGATTTCGATCCCATCCGTGAGGGCATCACGGTCCAGCAGTTCTGCAAGAACATCGGCGTATCGAAGCAGACGTACTACAACATCAAAGCACGTATCGCCGAACGCGGGCGGGCTGGCATCGTGCCGGATAGCACGGCACCGCTGAACCCGCGACGGGTCTACGATGACAAGATTCGACAACAGGTCCTGCAAGCTCGCGGTACGTTACAAGCCCGCGGCCAAGACTGCGGCCCATGGTCAATCTTCTACTTCTTCCTCGACGAACTCGGCTACGAACAACCACCGTCACGAGCTTTAATCGCACAATGGTTGCACGAGGCTGGCGTCGCTGACATCAATGCACGTAAACGACCGCGTAAGTCCTACAGGCACTTTGCCAGGGGCGAAGTCAATGAACTGTGGCAGATCGATGCGTTTGTCTACAGACTCTTCGATGCGCCTCACACGCAAGTGACTATCTACCAAGTTATCGACGATGCCAGCCGCTTCGACGTCGGCTCCCGAGCTTTTGGAACTCCAGAAAACGGCACCGATGCCCGCATCACGCTGCGTGGAGCCATTGATGCTTATGGACTTCCCCAAGAAGTCCTCTCTGACAACGGTGATGCCTTTGCTACCTACCATCGCGGCCGGCTGTCGCAAACCGAACGCTGGCTCGCCAGTCTGGGGGTTCAATCAAGTGCGGGTTTTGCTCCCACGACGCAAGGCAAAGACGAGCGATCGCACCAAACCATGACCAGGTTTTTGGATGCTCGTAGCCCGACGACGCTCGCGCAGGTCCAACAGTTGATTGTCGACTACCGCGACTTCTACAACACACGCCGTCGCCACCAAGGACTTCTTAGGGGCAAGATGCACATCACCCCAGCCCAAGCCTGGGAGATTATCTCGCATGCCCAGCCACCGACGCAGCCGATTGACCCAGATGTTTTATGGACGAAAATCGCGAGACAATATCACCGGATTCACCCCGACAACCAAGCAGATGCCTTAGCAGCCGACACAGTGGTCGCGACAGATAATGCCCTGGCTGAAGTTGCAGCTTCAGACAAGGCACCAGGTAACGACACAAAGGCGATCCAGCAAGACACACCCCATGCCGATTCCTCAACCGTAATGCCAAGCTCTACCAGTGTAAATGCACTCTGGCCTATCCCGGACAAGCTGTGGATCAACAAAAGCGGGGTGGTCCGCGTCATGGGACACGGCCTCTACGTCGGGCTGCGCTTTAAAAATCGAGCCATCTACAGCAGCGTAACCGATGACTATGCGGAATTTTTTACTGATCACGACGGTGAGA
>NZ_KV788505.1:0-166815 GCF_001807295.1 Corynebacterium sp. HMSC06C06 | reverse complement strand
AAAACCAATGGTGCAACGACGCCTAGAATCCGCCTATTAGACATTGACGCCTGCGTTGCGCAGCATCTCCTTGACCGGCTCGAGGAGGGCCGGGTTAGACTTAGCGACCATTGCGAGAGCCTGGACAACCGCAGCGACGCCGGTCAGGGCGACGGAGATCCAAGAGAAGACTTCCTTGGTCCCCTCAGATGGGCGAGCGGACTGTGCCCACTCCGGCATCTTCGACCATTTTTCCTCTTCCTTGGCCTTATCGGCAGCGTTTTGCTCTGCAGCAACGCAGTCCGGGGTCTTCGGCATGCCGGAGGAACCGTAGCCGTTGAAGATTCCCTTGAGCAGCTCCTGTGGGCCCATGAAGGAAGAACCTGCGGTGCCGTTCTCAAAAGCATCCTTGTGGGCCTGCTTAGCTTTATCAACCTGAGCTTGGCATTCAGCGGACAGTTCCGGTGCGGGAGCGGCTGGAGCGGCGTTAGCGGCGACAGGGGTGATGAGAGCAAGACCGGCGGCGCAAGCGGCGACCAAAGTCGTGGAAAGTCGCATAAGAGTTAGTTCTCCTTGAGAGTTGGCATCAAAGCCGATGGGATTTAAATCTCCTATACCATAGCAAGGTCTTTATAACTTGGAGAAATCTAATTGTCTAAAAGTATTTTTCCAGTTCGGAACGCAGATTTTCAGGCAAGACTCGCAGAATGAGGGTGGTGGCCTGAGAGAATCCATCGGTGCTGAAGTCACGGTTGTTGACGTAGGTGGTGAACTTAGCATTTGCGGGCTCGGTGACGTCGTAGACAAAGATGCCGCCAAGGCGCTCAGCGCCAACGAACGCGTAGGTCTTGTAGCCCACCTTGCCGATGGCTAGTGCTTCTGGTTCAGGGCCCTTGTTATCGGAACGGTCGTCGAACTCCGCGGACTCGTTGTCGGCGTTGTGGTTGAGAACGGCCTCAGCATGCAGCTTGGCGCTGATTTCCTCGAACTGGGAGCTAGAGTCGAAGACGACATTGCCAGCTTCATCGTAGATGCTAAACGAGCGCGTTCCATAGGAGTAGACCTCGTCGAAGCAACCCTTTTCCTCATTCCAGCCAGAAGCGTTAGTGACCTTCAAGTTGCCAGCGACCTTCTTGTTGGCAACTTCGTCAAGGACGACGTCGCCAAGCGCGCCCTCGCACACCTTGCCTTCTTTGATGAGGTCCTTGAGTTCGGTCTCTTCGGTGTAGACATCGGTGCCGCCCTCGTCCTCGGCAACGCCCCATTCACGCGCGTCGCCCTCGTTCGCGGTGGCGAAGTAGGTCTTAGCGCCGGCCTTGAATGCGCCGATGGAATCCGGCATGGACAGGCCCTTGACGCCTAGGGTGCGCAGCTGCGCCGCGCCATCCTTGTTGGAAGTATCGAGTGGAACCTGCGAGTGATCAGTGATGTGCGCAGGAAGAATCTTGGTGACCGTCGCCGAGGCGATGTCGAGGACCGCGATGGCGTTGGCCTCCTGAATCGTCACATAAGCCACCCCGTCCGCAGAGGTGATGTACTCCGGCTCGAAGTCGATGGAAGGCTTAGCGTCGTGCGCCTCCGGGCCGAATACACGTATGCCTTCTGGCAAAGTGGTGCCGTCGAAAGCACGGAAGTCTGCGATACGGGCGTCTGCCTCGGTGGGCGCGCTGACGGTCTTGGGCAGGGCAATTACGGAGACCGAGCCCTCTGGGTCCACGGCGTAGTCATCGCCAGTGGCGTTGAGCTCGTTGGAGGGCTCGCCCTCGTTCGCCAGCAGCGCGTAGGAACCATCTGCAGTGATGTGCACGTTGTCAGGCAAGGAGCCAACGCCGACGCGGCCCAACTCCTTGCCGGTGCTGACATCGAAGAAGAGGGCTTCGCCCTGCTGCGTCTTGTCGGCTTGCTGTACGGCAGCAACTGCCAAGCCATCGCGGCGTACGGCGACGGAATTGATCTCTTTGTCTCCGCCTGCGGAGACAGTGGAACCCTTCTGTGGATTCGCGGCGTCAGTTTGAGGCCGGCATTTTCGGCAGAGTGCTCGACTGGCTTGGCCACGATTGCAGCGTTAGCTGGAACTACCAGGGGAGAACCCCGGTAGCTGCAGCTGCGCACAGCGCAAGGACGCGGCGGCGAAGGGGGAAACGGTCAGCGTGAATCACGGTTGTGCGCTCCTTTGAAGAAAAAGTTGGAGAGAAGGCATGAGAAAAGTAGGCCGCGCAATGGTTTATAGCGGGCTCAAAGCGCCTCGAGATACCTTTGCTACTCAAGATGAGCGGTGCAGAAAATTAACGCAACGGCGAGGGAAGTTTTAAGTTAAATTCCGGTTAATCGGTCGATTGCTAGGTAATGTGCTCCGCGCCAGCGCTGCGCGCTAAACTTGGCACCTATGACTGATACCTCCGTTGCTTTTGAGCCTATCCATGCCTCTGATATTCAAATGGCGCAGGCGCGAATTAGCTCGGAAATTGCGCCCACCCCGCTGCAGTACTGCCCGCGTCTTTCCCTTGAGACCGGCTACGAGGTCTATCTCAAGCGCGAGGACCTGCAAGACGTGCGCTCCTACAAGATCCGCGGTGCGCTCTTTGGTATCTCCAACTTGTCGGAGGAACAGCGCTCCCACGGCATAGTGACCGCCTCTGCCGGCAACCACGCGCAGGGCGTGGCCTTTGCCTGCCGCTCCATGGGAATCCAGGGCAAGATTTTCGTCCCAGAGCCAACGCCGAAGCAGAAGCGCGACCGCATCATGGTTCACGGTGGGGACATGGTGGAGCTGGTGGTCACCGGCGCCAACTTTGACGAGGCGGCAGCTGCCGCGCATGCCGACGCCGCCGCCCGCGGCGCCATCTTCATCGAGCCCTTTGACGCCCGCGACACCATCACCGGCCAAGGCACCGTGGCCGCAGAGGTCCTCTCGCAGCTGTCCGCCCAAGGCAAGTCCCTCGATACCATCGTCGTTCCTGTTGGTGGCGGCGGGCTCATCTCCGGCATCACCTCTTACCTCGCGGACATGGCACCGCGAACGGCGATCGTGGGGATTGAGCCGGCGGGCGCGGCGTCGCTAAGCGCGGCGTTTGATGCAGGTGAACCCGTGACCTTGACAACCGTCGATCCCTTCGTCGATGGTGCCGCAGTCAAGCGCATCGGAGCGCTGCCTTTCCAAATACTGGAGGCAAACCAGGGGCGCCTGCACTGGGATATCGCTTCCGAGGGCCTGGTGTGCACGGAACAGTTGGGGCTCTACCAGAACGAAGGAATCATCGCCGAGCCTGCGGGCGCCTTGTCCGTGGCGGGTTTGCGCGAGCTGAAGCTGGCTCCGGGCAGCGTGGTCGTGTGCGTTATCTCGGGCGGCAACAACGACGTCCTGCGCTACGCGGAAATCATGGAGCGCTCCCTGGTCCACCGTGGTCTGAAGCACTACTTCCTGGTCAACTTCCCGCAGGAACCGGGCCAGCTGCGTCACTTCCTGCAGGACATCCTGGGGCCAGATGATGACATCACGCTCTTCGAATACTTAAAGCGCAATAACCGTGAGACGGGTGCAGCGCTGGTGGGCTTGGAGCTTGGACGCGCCTCGGACATCGAGGGCTTGCTGCAGCGCATGGCCGATTCCAAGATTAACGTGCAGCAGCTCAAGCCGGGCACCCCGGAGTATGACTTCCTCGTGGCTTAGGTACGCTAATTAGCTGTGCTGACTAGCTATGAGCGCCCCGCGCTGGGGCAGGTGGAAAACGAGATTGAGATTAAGCGTTCGCGCTTCATCACGCTCGTGGACCGCGTGACGAATGAGGAGGAAGCACGCGCGTTCATCGACGCCGCGCGGGAGCGCTTTCCGGACGCCCGTCACCATTGTTCGGCGTATATCTACCACGTGGATGGGGCGAACCCCGTGGAGCGCTCCTCCGATGATGGCGAGCCCTCCGGAACCGCCGGAAAGCCCATGCTCGATGTGCTCAAAGGCTCCGGGATGCTGGACCTGTGCGCGGTCGTGGTGCGCTACTTCGGCGGCGTCAAGCTGGGCGCGGGCGGCTTGGTCCATGCTTATGGCGGCTCCGTGAGCGAGGCGATCGAGCTTGTCTCACGGAGTACGCGTGCTCTGCGCGAGCTCTACACGGTGGAGTTTTCTCATGCCGATGCCGGGCGCTTGGAGGCGGAGCTGCGCAACCGCGGATACGACATCACTGATACCGCCTATGGGGCAGCGGTGGTCTACACGCTCGCCATTGAGCCGGGCGGCAAAGAAGACCTGGATGCCACGATTGCGGCGCTGACACAAGGCGTGGGTCAGGCAAAGGAAGCCGGTACCGCGTGGGTGGAGCTGGCTAGCTGACGCTGCGCTAGAATAGCCGCTATGACTATGCAGCGACGCCCTAACAATCCGATCGAGCTTAAGAAGCAACAGGTACGCAAGTACTCCCGCAATGCGGTGGTTTCCGTGGTGGGCGGTGTTGCTGGTGGCGTGCTGCTCGGCTGGGCACTGACGGGCTTTTGGACCTGGATGACCTTGGGCCTCATCGTCGCTGTGGTCGGCGGTGTCTACAACTGGACCAAGGTCCAAAAGATCGTCAACGAGAACAACAACCGTTAAGCGCGGTTTTCCTTTAGCCATGCCCCTCCAACCTGACTCCAAACCTGTCCGCATTGATGCGTGGGTGTGGTCTGTCCGCATGGCCAAAACTCGTTCGGAGGCCGCAGACGCAGTCAAGGCCGGGCACGTCAAACTCAACGGGAACGCCACCAAGCCCTCGCAGCAGGTGGTTCCGGGGGATCGCGTGCGAATCTGGCGCAACCACCACGAGCACGACCTCGAGGTTCTTGCAACCGTGTCGAAGCGCGTGGGTGCTCCCATCGCGCGCACCTGCTACATCGACCACGCGCCGCCGCCACCGCCTAAAGAGTTCATGCCTTCGGTTCCGGTGCGCGAGCGCGGCTCCGGACGACCCACCAAGAAGGAACGCCGCGAGATGGATAAGTTCCGCGGCGGCTTCCGCTAGTCCTGCTTTGCCGTATGCGCGCGGTAGTTTTGTAGCGCCTTGAAGCGGCCAGCTAGGCGGCGCTTGCGATCGTTGCGGTCGCCGACGTCGGCAGTGGCGTCGATGTGTTGCCTGCCGAACTTGTTGAGCAGTAGATCGTCGATAAGGCGCACTTGGCCCGGGCGGAACCTGTAGCGAATGGCGTCGTGGACGAACGCAATGTCGCCTGCGTTGAGCAGCGCCTTGAGCTGGCTCATCGTGGTAATGCCGTTGAGCTCGAGAATCTCCAACAGGAAGCGGTAATGCTCGGAGCGTGAACGCGGAAAGCGGCCGCCTACCAACACTGCCAGAACGCCGGGGAGGGTCTCGGGGCTAAGCTCTACGTCCTCACTGGTATCCGTGGAAGGATCCTTGAGAGCAGCGATCTCGTCGAACTGCTGGTCTGCGAGCTCGATGAGACCCGCCGCCAGAGTAAACAAACGGTCCACCTGCGCCGAAGGCACGGACGTGCCCTGCTTGTAACGGATATCGTGCTCGAACTCAGCCCACGCGTGCTGCAGTACGGTGCGGATCTGGACCTCGAAAGTCCAGCCCTCGTAGGCCGCGAGCTCCTCGATAGCGTTAGTCACGCGCAGCACCAAGTGGTGGGAACCGTAGCCAAAGCCGCCGGAGATGCGGGTCTCTGCCGCTTTGTCCACTGAGCGGACCACGGTGAAAGAATCACCGAGCACCTCCAGCGCCTGCGGAATCGCGGTGGAGTGAAAGACCGTCACACGCACGCCGAGGATATCGTGAATATCGTCCCAGGGATTGGGATAGTAGGCCTCGCCGTTGGCGTGGCGCTTCTTGGCTTTGGCTTTCAGCGAAGGCCAGCGCTTCACGCGGGTAGAGACGCGGTCGAAGATGACGCCGGCGTCGTTAAGCAAGTCCTCGATGGCGTCGTTGAACTCGTCCGCGGCCTGGGGATGCTGCCGGACCCAATCGTGGTACTGGTTGCTCAACTTAGAGATGGTGGATTCGCTCACCCTCGCCGGCCTCCTGACGCCTCTTGATACGGGCCCGCGGCCAGACGGTGGCGCGGGCATAATGTTCCTCTACACTTCGAGAGGAAATCCGTTAGCCCATACTAGTGGCTGCGGCGACAATACCGCGCCGCGCAACCGCCTTTGCTCAGACAGCTTCTGAGACCAGTAACGCGCTCGCTCGATTGGTGCATCCTTGAGCGCGATGACGGTGCGGCGATCCGGGATGAGGTAGGTTATCTTCTGCGCGCGGATGAGACGCCGCAGATGCTGGTCCAGGATGGCGAAGGTCTGTGGGTGCGCCAACCACGAGCTCGTTGGTGCGCCCAGGGCCTCGACCTGGACTCCTCCGGTGCAACCAGGCAGCAGCTCGGTGGCGCGGCGGGTGCGAAACTCGAGGCCTTGGTCTGTTAGCGCGCGGCGTTGTAGGTTCGCCGCTGCAAGGTCCCATGCCTGCCGTGTGGACAGACTGAGCTCCCCAAGGGTGCGATGCGATACCCAGGCCAATGGGCCGCTTGACGATGCCGCGCCCGTAGGGTCCGTCGAATACTCATCGCAGTGCAAGAATAACATCGATAGCTCCCGCGAAAGCTGCACCCCTGCGGGCGTATCGCCGAATCCTTGGTCCGTGAGAGTAACGCCGTTGAAGTCGATGCGCCGTGCAAGAGCAGGCAACAGCCCGGCAAGAGTGATCGCCTCAAAATCGGGACCAGAATCCAAGTTCGGGAACTTGGGGTGAAAGTGGCGGTGTTGGTGGGAGAGTGGTGCGGTGATTGTAGTGGTCATGGCGAGGACATTCCTTGAGAGCAAATCTTGGTGAGAGTCTGCCTTTGTTGGACTGGGCTCGCCCGCAAATGGTTCCCTAAACCTGCGGAATTATTTAAATCCCCGCGCAAGAAGTCTAGAAGGGCGGCTGGGCGTCGAGCTGCAGCTCTTCAAGAAGCTTGGAAGCAGGCCACAGCTGGATTTCCTGGCCTTTCTCGATGAGCTCCTCCGCACGCTTTTCTTTGGAGGTCTTCGTCGCCCATTCGCCCAACACCAAGATGGTGGTCTTCTTCGTGACGTTCTTGCCCACCTGACCGCCACGTTCGGCGATGCCGCGCCATAGCAAGCCCTTGTCGAAGGGCTCAAACTCACCAGTCAAGGTAACGTTCTGGCCAAACAGCGCGCCTTCGGGATCGGCATCAAGATTCGGATCTGGGATGGTATCCGGAGTAGCCACGGACTGCCACGGGGCGGGACCGCGGTTGGTCTTCTTTGCAGAAGAGCTCTTTTTGCTGGACGTGCCTGCGCGCCGGGTGTTGTCGCGGAAGTCCGTTCCGGCTCCGAGGTCAGCCGCAGAAGTTGGCGCGGTGTGTGCACGCAGCACCGGGATAATCGCCGCGGAATCGAGCTTGCCCAGCGTGAATTCGCGGTGTCGGAACAGCTCGTGGATGGAGCCGGTGTGCCCGAAACGGCGAGCCAAGTCCACGACGATGACGCCAGCAGCGCGCGCATCCGCGGTGGCCTCGTGGTGCTGGAAATCCTCCGCGCCGCAGAATGATGCCACCGTGGGCAGCTTGTGGTTAGCCACGTCGATCACGCCGGCCTTCGAGGCGTCACGAGCCAAAGCCAACGAACAAGCCAGAGTGATTTCCGGAATGGAGGCGCTGGCCTTGAGCAGGCCGCTGCGCAGTGCAGTCGAATCAAACTGCGCGTTGTGGGCCACGAGAACATCCTCGCCCAGGAACTCAAAAAGCTCCGCCGCGGCCGCAGCAAAAGGTTGGGCATCCGCGACATCCTCGGGCGTGATGCCATGAATGGAGATATTGATGTCGGCGAATTCCTCAAGGCCCGGCGGGGGAGTGCACAGCCAG
Source organism: Corynebacterium sp. HMSC06C06 (assembly GCF_001807295.1). Classification (NCBI taxonomy): domain Bacteria; kingdom Bacillati; phylum Actinomycetota; class Actinomycetes; order Mycobacteriales; family Corynebacteriaceae; genus Corynebacterium; species Corynebacterium sp. HMSC06C06. The sequence continues at coordinate 158,988 of NZ_KV788505.1, read as the reverse complement.
GTGCGTGACTCCACTTCCTGGCCATCGCGGAAACGCACCGCACCGATCTGGCACACCGAGCCCCAGTTGTCGTTGGCCGTTTCCACGTCAACTGCCGTGAAGTTCAGCCCGGTGACTCCAGCACCGCCCGCGGGCGCCTCGCCCTTGAGCGCCGCCTCCACCGCCCGTGCAAAAGCGGCGGCATCCTGATTCGGTGCGAAGAGCACGCGCTTGTCGACGCCGTCTAGCTCCACGTACCCAAAGCTCGTCGCCGATGGCTCGGTGACGGTCACACCGGTGACTTGGTCAAGCTCGATGCGCTCTTGCTTGGCATGCCCCAAGGAAGCCGCGAGCAATGAAGCAGAAAACACGAGCTCCTTAGTGGTGACATCGACATGGGTGCCGTGGGCGTGAAAAGACACGAACTACCTTTCCGAGGAAGCGGACAAATTCTTAAGCGTCGAAGACTGGTGGCTCTTCTTGGCGAAGGATCAGCGTCGAGCGCGGTTGAACTGTGATCGTACCCTCCGCATCAATGTAGGTTTCCTCCGCGGGGTATCCGCCGGAATCGGCAGTATCGACGATGAGACGCCAGCGTGCACCCAAGTCTTTGGTGGGCAGGGTGAACTCAATGTCACCGTGGTGGGCATTGAAGATCATGATGAAGGAATCATCGGTGATGCGCTCGCCGCGGGCAGTGGTCTCAGTAATCGCGTTGCCATTGAGGTAAACCATCAGCGCGCGGCCAAAGTCATGGTCCCAGTCATTCTGCGTCATGAGCTTGCCGGAAGGAACGAGCCAGGCGATGTCGCGATCCTGCACGTCCGAGCCCAGCGGGCCACCGGCCAAGAAGCGTTCACGGCGGAATACCGGATGCTCGCGGCGAATGTTGAGTACGCGCTTGGTAAACCCAAGCATTGTGGCGCTCTTTTCCTCGTCCAACAAGGACCAGTCCATCCAGGAGATTTCATTGTCCTGGCAGTAGACGTTGTTGTTTCCTCCCTGGGTGCGGCCAAATTCGTCGCCATGGCACAGCATCGGTGTGCCCTGGGACAGGAGCAACGTGGTCAGGAAGTTGCGTACCTGGCGTCGACGCAGTGCCTTGACTTCTTGGTCATCCGTGGGGCCTTCAACGCCGTGGTTCCACGAACGGTTGTGAGACTCGCCGTCGCGGTTGTCCTCACCGTTAGCGGAGTTGTGCTTCTCGTTGTACGAGACTAAGTCACGCAGCGTAAAGCCATCGTGTGCGGTGATGAAGTTGATCGACGCGGTTGGGCGACGGCCGTTGTTGGCGTACAGGTCGGAAGAGCCGGTGATGCGGGACGCAAACTCACCCAGCGTGGCGGGCTCGCCACGCCAGAAGTCGCGGACCGTGTCGCGGTACTTGCCGTTCCATTCGCTCCAGATCGGTGGGAAGTTGCCCACTTGGTAGCCATTATGGCCCACATCCCACGGCTCAGCGATGAGTTTGACCTGGCTGACCACGGGATCTTGCTGTACCAAGTCGAAGAAGGTGGCGAGCTTGTCGACGTCGTCAAGCTCACGCGCCAGCGTCGACGCCAAGTCGAAGCGGAAACCGTCGACGTGCATCTCCGTGACCCAGTAGCGCAGGGAGTCCATGATGAGCTGCAGGGAGTGAGGGTGGCGCACGTTCAAGGAGTTACCCGTGCCGGTGTAGTCCATGTAGTGGCGCTTGTTGTCATCCACCAAGCGGTAATAAGCGTGGTTATCGATGCCGCGGAAAGCAATTGTCGGGCCCAAGTGGTTTCCTTCGGCGGTGTGGTTATACACCACGTCGAGGATAACCTCGATGCCTTCCTCGTGGAATGCGCGGACCATGGCCTTGAACTCGGCGACCGCCTCGCCTGGCTTCTTGGCATGGGCGTAGTCCAGGTGCGGTGCGAAGAAACCGAAGGTGTTGTAGCCCCAGTAGTTGCGCAGGCCGAGATTGCGCAGGCGGTCATCCTGCAGGAACTGGTGCACCGGCATCAACTCCACTGCGGTAACGCCGAGTTCTTTGAAGTAGTTGATGATGGCTGGGTGCGCCATACCTGCGTAGGTACCGCGGAGCTCTTCTGGTACGTTCGGGTGGGTCATCGTCATGCCCTTGACATGGGTTTCGTAGATGACCGTTTCATTGTCTGGAGTGCGCGGACGACGGTCACCCGCCCAATCGAAGAATGGATTGATGACCACGGAAAGCATGGTGTGGCCGAGGGAGTCTTCCTCGTTGCGGCCAGTGCCTGGTTCTTCGGCATGGATGTCGTAGGAGTAGAGGGAAGCATCACCGTCGAAGTCGCCATCGAAAGCGCGCGCATAAGGATCCACAAGGAGTTTGTTGGGGTCACAGCGCAGGCCATTGTCTGGATCATATGGACCGTAGACGCGGTAGCCATAACGCTGGCCGGGTCCGACGTTTGGCAAATATGCGTGCCAGACGTGAGCATTGACTTCGGTTAGCTCAACGCGTTCTTCGGAGCCATCGCGATCAATGAGGCACAATTCAATCCGCTCTGCGATTTCAGAGAAGATGGCGAAGTTGGTGCCAGAGCCGTCAAAGGTTGAACCCAGTGGGGCAGCTTTACCGGGCCATGCTTGAGTCGGGGAAATTGCATCAGCCGTGGTGTCAGCGTTGGACGAGGCTTCAACCGGGGAAACAGAGGTTTCAGTCATGCATTAGAGCTTAATGAATCAAGCGGACACGGTCGTGGCGTGAACGGATTTAGCGGCAAACCCGCACGAAAAGCGGGTAAGGGGGAGCAAAGTGGAGGATTAAAATGGGGCGCGGAGGCCTTTGACGATAATTTCCACGCCCCGCCGAATGTCAGGGACATGGTCGATTGTTTGACCTTCGCCTGCGGTGGCCAACAACTGTTGTTGGGATTGTTCCATCTGCGTAGCTCCTAGCACCAAATGCGCGATTGCTAAGGCTGCGGCATGAATGCTGTCATCTGAAACCGTTTGGTCGCTGATCGAATCAAACGATGCTGACAGCTTGTCGATGAGGGTGTCCCATGCGTGAGAATCGGGGAAAGCCAAACCCGCACTTGCTACTTCAGCGCCGTCCCTCCAGCTAATCAGGGTGGCATGCAGGTTCATGGCAAAATCAACTGGGTTGGAACCCTCGACTGGGGAGAGGATCTCCTCTGCCATGCCTGCGATGAGGGCTTGTTTGTTGGCAACGTGCCAATACAGCGCACCGGGGGCAACGCCCAACGTGGTGGAAACTCGGCGCATCGTTACGTCTGCAAGCCCGTAGGAATTGAGGAGCTCAAGGGCTGTGAACAAAATGCGGTCTCGGTGTAGTTGCACGGTGACATCTTACCTATTTAAATCTTGGGTTTTGGTTATTTCAGATAGAAAGCGCTTGTGCCGACGTCGAATCTAGGGGTTGGCCCGCAAGGTTGATAGGACGTGAAATGCGGGGTGATTACTGGAGGTAACTCGACGAACTAGGTGCTGGGGCTAACATTTGACAGTGATCTCCAAGAAGCGACAAAGTTTCACAGACTTCTTTAAGGTTGCCGCCATGTAATATTCACCGTCGACTTGTTAGTATTGACCAGAACCAAAACTTGCTTGGACACTTGAACACAAGGTCTATCATCACGTCGTGTTGAGGCACGTTGTGATGAATCGAGCAAAGCCGTATATCTCAGGAGCCCAACCCTTGTCTTTTCTAACCCCTGCGAAGAAGTCCCTCGTTGCCGTAGCAATGGTGCTGCCGATGGCACTGGTAGCGTGTGGAAGCGACGATGAAGCGAACAAAGCTCAGTCTGACGATAAGAAAACATCCGCAGCCCCATCCACAAAGTCCAAAGCTTCTGAGAGCGCAGACAAGTCGGCTGCGCCAAGCAAGGACGCTAAGGCTAGCGATGAGAAGGATGTAAACAAGGAAAAGAAGGACGCGGACGCCGCTGCTGCTCCAGAGACTTTGGTGAACCCTTTTGAAGGCGGCGCTAACCCGCTCGAGAACGCTGCTCCGGTACCACCGGTTCAGGGCGAGCCAGCAAGCCAGGCTGATGTCGATGGCATTAACCGGCTGGTTCGTGGCTTGTACGAAACCACTACGATGCGTCAGTTCTTTAAGTACATGCCGGATCACACCTGCGCTGCAGTGCTGAATGCTCAGGGCGCTGAGATGGCCAACATGGACTACAACCAGATTCCGGACGTTCCAATGAACGACTTGAAGAACATGCTCGCTGCTTCTGGCCAGGATACAAGCCAACTCAATGGCTTCGACTGGAATGCTGTTGGTGTGGAATCTATTAACGATGTTGTGGTCAATGGCGATGACGCCTCTGCAACGGTGAACGTCAAGACTAACCAGGGCGTGGACAGCTCTACCATGCGCTTCCGTCGCGAGAACGGCAACTGGACCTTCTGTGGTGAGGTCTAAACTCTCCGCGGAGAAGATAGCGTCAATCAAGGCGCTGTAATTTATAAGGAGGGAGTGCTTTGGCACTTCCTCCTTTTCGTTTTTAGTTCTTTCGAGTCAGGCCTTATAAAGAAATGGTGTCCAAGTCCAAGTTTCGTATTCCTCGCTCCATCGGGTTCGGCGCAGGGCTGCTTGCCCTAATCCTTGTTGTCTATTCGGCAGTGGGGGCGGTATGGGGGATGTGGCGCCCGACTCTTACTGGCCGTGAAGTAGAAGACGGTGGCTATGCTATCGAAAATGTTGCTGACGTGCAGTTTTCTTCCTTCATTGTCTTCGCTGTCCTGGTGGGTTTCTTGGGGCTTTGCTTCGGACTGTTTTCTTATATGCGCGGTGCGACTTTCCGCGGCGTAGGGCAATTGCTGTGGTGTGGGGTGGCCTGCTTGGCAGGTGCGGCGGCTTTCTATGTAGTCGGCGGGGTAACGGCGCATTCCGCACCGGCGGATCCGGGGCAGGTAGTCCAGTTTGTGCCAAAGTTTGACCCGGGTATTGCGTGGGTGGTTTCGCCGTTTATGGCGATGTTTGCCTATTGGTCGGCGGCCTTCGTGGACGTGCCGGGCGTAGATTAGGGGCCGAGGATGCGGGGTTCGGGGGGTATACGTTATGTGAATTGGCTGGATGTGTGGCGGGAATCATGCTGTGGAGTAAATCTCCATTGTTCCAGCTAGGGGGATTGGTTTTGTCCAAGAATTAAATAAGTACGGAAAAACCATTGGAATTTCGGGGCGGATGCGACACAATGAAAAATAAGTCACACTAGTGAAAAGTTGTATCTCTCACCACCGAGGAATTTTCCCATGGACTATGTATTGGCTCTGGGTGAAAACCCAGACTTTCCTATCTGGTTGCGGGCCTCGCACCTCATTAACTTCGTACTCATCGGTATGCTGCTGCGCTCCGGCATTGAAATGCTCTCTTCCTTGCCGCGCCTGTGGTGGCGCAGTGATTGCGCGCCTGGCACCGAGTGGATCAAGTTTACAAAGCGTGAGCTGCCTAAAGAGGAGGGCGTTTACACCTCCCTTATGGATGAGCTTTCGGTCTCGCCGATGCTTTCCCTGCCCGGCCGCGAGAACATCGGATTGGGCCGCCACTGGCACGGCGCCGCGGTGATGCTGTGGGTGCTCAATGGCTTTGTCTACGTTACCTTGCTCTTTGCCACCGGCCTGTGGCGCCGGCTGATTCCGACCTCTTGGGATATCTTCCCTGAGGCCTGGGAATCGGCCAAGGTTTACTTGAGCCTGCAGGCGCCTTCGCTAGAGCACTTCACGCCATACGACGCCCTCCAGCAGCTCGCGTACTCCTTCGTCATTTTCATCCTGGCGCCGTTTATGATGCTCACCGGCGTAGCCATGGCCCCTGCCGTGCGAGTGAAGTTCCCACGCTACGTGAAATTCTGGGGTGGCCACCAGGGTGCTCGCTCCCTGCACTTCATTGGAATGGTGCTGATGAGCGCGTTTATTGTGGTGCACGTCTTCCTCGTGTTCTTTGTTCACCGCGAGCACAACATGGTCCACATGGTCTTCGGCGACGTGAGTGTGGAGCGCTACGCGCAGGCCTTTACCACCGTGGTCTTTACCATCGTGGTGGTCATTTTGTTCTGGATCTTCTTGTCCTACTGGTCCCTGGCAGATCGCGCCCGTGCCCAGCGCACCGTGGTGAAGTTTACCGAGTTCGGTCGCAAAATCTTCCTGAACTGGTTGAAGGTTTCGCCTTCTACCCAGCAGGCTTATACCGATAAGGACATCTCCAAGTTTCACTGGACCAACGGCCTGCCGCCGACGCCCGATGAGTCGCCGGAGTGGACCAAGTTCCGTAAGAACGACTGGAAGGGCTACGAAATCACGCTGGCTGATGACATTAATGGCGTAGAGAAGGTCGTCACCATCGAGCAGCTGCGTGAGTTGCCGCAGCAGTCCTACGTGGCAACGCATACTTGCATGCAGGGTTGGTCGGCGACCTCCCGCTGGGCTGGGCCTTCCATCGAGGACGTGCTTAGCCTGTTGGGCCCGCGCCCAGAAGGCGCCAACTACGTCATGGTTGAGTCCTATGGCCTGGCGCAGAAGATGTATGACAACCGCCCGCGCGAGCCCTTCTATGCCTGCTTTAGCATTGACGACGCCCTGGATGCACAGTCTGTCATCGCCCTGTCCCGCAACGGCCATGAAGTCGACATCCATCTCGGCGCCCCGGCGCGCTGCCGCGTGGAATCCAACCACGGCTACAAGGCCGTGAAGTGGGTTTCCAAGGTTAGCTGGATCGCTGACTACGCAGACTACGGCGACGGCCGCGGCGGTACCCGCGAGGATTCTGCGCTGCAGGCGTTCAACGGCCGTATCTAAATTCGGGAATCTCACGGCAAAAGTCGTACAATTTGATTCATGTCGATTATTGTTTCCACTCACTACCACGTCAGCGGCGTAAAGAATGACAACGATGTCCGTAAAGCGCTGCAGGCACTCTATGACATCTTCGCTTCCGGTGGCCTGGGTCAGGCCACCTTCGAAATCACGGACAATGAGTATGCCCTCCTCGTTGTCAAGCACAAGGACGATGTGATCCCCTCCGTCCCGGCGATGAACGAGGCCCTGGCTAAGGCGGGCAACTACGAAATCGTCCAGTAGTTTGAGCCTTTAAGGCCTGTTAAGGCCACTGCACCGGTGAGGCGCCGACCGCCTCTCGGGCAATATCGTCGATGCCGTGCAGGATGTGCTTCATGCCTCGTCCCAAGGTGGTGAGCATCTGCGCGTCGCTCATTCCGCCACCGGTCATGACCGCGTAGTCCAAGCGGACCTGCAAGCCATCGGAGTTTGAGTGGCAAAATGCCGCCGCCGAGTGGTTGGTGCGATTCCAATCATTGCAGGTCAGGAATATGCGGGTGAAGTCTTCGCCGCGGAAATTCGGATCCCAGTGGCCTTTGATAATAAAACTCGGCCCCACGTCGACTACGAATGCGAACAAAACGTCGTTAATCCACGCGTAGATGGACTGCGAAGAATCGGTTTGAAAGCGGTTTATCCCGAGCTTGCGCAGAATCTCCTCAATTCGTTCCACGTCGACCGGACGAACCGTATCTGATTCCTCGTCCGTATGGTCCATCTCTAACGGCGTAATCGACAGTGAGGGTGGTGCCTGCCGGAGGGAAGGGAAGGCGTCGCCAAGCGCTTCTAAAAACAGCTCCGAATTACGCAACGCCGGGGTCAAGGTAGCCTCTAGCTGTTCGGTGGTGGGGGAGTCTTGGACCACCAAGAACGTGTGGCCCCACACTGTCACTGCGGTGGGGTCGTCATAGTCGAGCACTATGCGTGGGGAAATGCAGTCATGGTTCCAGTCGTTGGCGAATTCGCCTGCTGCGGAGACCTCCGCGAAGCCCAGGTGGCCGCTCGGCGTCGTATAAAAGCGCAACACCGGTTCGCCCTCCGGATCCATGCATACACGGGTCTCTCCCAGCGTGGAATGGGGGAAAATGAGTAACTCATCGCTGACGTGAATGCAGTGGATGCCGTTTGTTGCCGCAATGCGTGCAACGCTCATGAGCAACAGCTCGCCCGGAGAAGGGCCCAGTTCGGCTTCCGGATCGAATTCGTCCATGCGCGAGCCCTGCCTTCCTTAATCTACGTACCGATGATGCGTGGATATGGTGCTGCTTAATTCTATTACCTAAACATGGCCCCGCGCTGCGAATTTAGCGTTAGTATATTGGTTTGGCTATAGAAAAAGTCCAATAAGTTGTGGCCTACAATGAGGCCACAGTGGTCCCCCTAATTGGCCAGCGGAATCTAGAAAAACCAACCGAAAAGGAAGATTCAAGCATGTTGCACACCATCGACCTCCGCGGAAAGCAGCTCACGGCATCCCAGTTGCGTCGTGTCCTTCCGCGCGGAGGTGCAGACGTTGCCGCCTATGTGGATAAGGTTGCTCCGATGGTCCATGCGGTCCGTGACGGTGGCGCTGGTGCCGCACTTGGCTTCGGCGAGCAATTCGACGGCGTGCGCCCCGCAACGGTGCGTGTGCCTGCTGAGGAATTGGCCAAGGCAGCAACGGAACTCGACGACAAGGTACGCGCGGCAATCGAAGAATCCATCAAGCGCGTTCGTAAGGTGCACGCCGAACAAAAGCCTAGCTCGCACACCACGACGCTTGCCCCAGGCGCCACGGTCACCGAGGTGTTCCAGCCCATCGAACGCGTGGGTCTATACGTGCCGGGCGGCAAGGCGGTGTACCCATCCTCTGTCATCATGAACACGGTTCCAGCCCAGGAGGCCGGTGCTTCCGCGCTGGTAGTGGCGTCGCCGCCGCAGGAGGAGTTCGGCGGTCTGCCGCATCCCACCGTTCTTGCAACCTGCCACATGCTCGGCGTTGACGAGGTGTGGGCCGTCGGCGGTAGCCAGGCAGTGGCACTTTTGGCCTACGGCGACGACGAACCCGAAACGGGCGAGGCCGCGTTGGAGCCGGTGGACATCATCACTGGTCCGGGCAACATCTTCGTCACGGCCGCCAAGCGCCTAGTGCGCGGCGTGGTGGGAACGGACGCCGAGGCGGGCCCCACGGAGATTGCCATCTTGGCGGATTCCACGGCGAACCCTATCTACGTGGCCTATGACCTTATCTCCCAGGCAGAACACGATCCGCTGGCGGCGAGCGTGCTCATTACGGATGACGCGAATTTCGCTGCGCTTGTCGACGCCGAGGTTGCCGCACGTTTCGAGGTCACCCGCAACGCCGATCGTGTGCGGGAGGCTCTCGAAGGTGAGCAGTCCGGAATTATCTTGGTAGATGACCTCCAGGCAGGCATTGCCGTAGCGGATGCCTACGCCGCAGAGCACCTAGAAATCCACACCACGAATGCCCGTGAGGTAGCCGAGCGCATCAAACACGCCGGCGCCATCTTTGTGGGTGATTACTCGCCGGTGCCGCTGGGCGACTACTCGGCGGGCTCTAACCACGTGTTGCCGACTTCCGGCACCGCGCGCTTTAGCGCGGGCCTGTCCACCCACACTTTCTTGCGCCCGGTCAACCTCATCGAGTATGACCGCGCTGCGCTGGAAGATATTTCCGCTAACGTCATTGCTTTTGCTGACGCCGAGGCGCTTCCCGCTCACGGCGAATCCATCGCAGCCCGTTTTAAGGAGAACTAGAACCATGGCTGAACTCAACGATCTTCCGCTGCGCGAAGAACTGCGCGGAAAGTCCGCCTACGGTGCTCCGCAGCTGCGGGTCGACAACCAGCTCAATACCAACGAGAACCCTTATCCACCGAGCGAGGCGCTGGTCAACGACTTGGTGCGCACCATTGAGAAGCAGGCGACGAGCCTCAACCGCTACCCAGAGCGTGACGCGGTAGAGCTGCGCACGGCGCTTGCTGAATACATCACCAAGCAGACCGGCGTGCGCGTGGGCGTGGAAAACCTGTGGGCCGCCAATGGCTCCAACGAGGTTTTGCAACAACTGCTGCAGGCATTCGGCGGCCCAGGCCGCAAGGCATTGGGCTTTACCCCGAGCTACTCCATGCACCCCATTCTGTGTGCGGGCACCCAGACGGAGTTCATCGCGTGCCCACGCGGTGAGGACTTCTGCATCGATGAGTCCGCTGCGCTCGCAGCCATTGCGGAGCACCAGCCTGACGTCGTCTTCGTGACCACGCCCAACAATCCTACTGGCGACGTCACCCCAATCGAGCTCGTGGAGAAGATCATCCAGGCCGCTCCCGGAATCGTGATCCTGGACGAGGCTTACATGGAATTCTCCGACTCGCCCTCGGCCACCACACTGCTGCAGAAGTACCCCACCAAGCTCGTGGTCTCCCGCACCATGTCCAAGGCCTTCGACTTCGCAGGTGGCCGCTTGGGCTATTTCGTGGCTGACCCAGCCTTCGTCGAGGCAGTCATGCTCGTGCGTCTTCCGTACCACCTGTCGGTTCTGTCGCAGGCGGCCGCCACCGTCGCTCTGCGCTATAGCGAGGACACGCTTGCCACAGTGGCCAAGCTGGCGGCTGAGCGTGACAGGGTCGTCGCCAAGCTGCAGGAGCTCGGTTACTTCGTCATGCCCAGCGAATCGAACTTCGTATTCTTCGGGCGCTTTGCAGACCAGCACACGGTGTGGGAGCAGTTCTTGGAGCGTCAGGTGCTCATTCGCGACGTTGGCCAAGCAGGCTTCCTGCGCACCACCATCGGCCTGCCGGAGGAAAACGATGCCTTCCTTGCCGCCGCCGAAGAGCTTGCCGGTAAAGTCTTAGGCGCTTCTACAACGGCTGAAAGCGAAGGAGACAGGTAATGGCAGATCGCATCGGTACCGCCGAACGCGTGACTTCAGAGTCCCGGATCCGAATCGAGATCAATCTCGATGGCTCCGGCAAATCAGACATCAGCACTGGGCTGCCGTTCTTTGACCACATGCTGGGCGCGTTTTGCACGCACGGCAGCTTCGACCTGAAAATTCACGCCCAAGGCGATACCGAGATCGACGCTCACCACACGGTCGAGGACACCGCGATTGTGCTGGGACGCGCTATTGCCGACGCCCTCGGTGACAAGGCCGGCATCCGCCGTTTCGGTTCCCAGCTGCTGCCGATGGACGAGACCCTCGTCGAGGCTGTTATCGACATCTCTGGCCGCCCGTACTTTGTCATGAACGGCGAGCCGGAGAACATGCAGTGGCAGGTCATCGGTGGCCACTACGCCACCGTGATTAACCGCCACTTCTTCGAGACCTTGGCTACCCATTCCGCGACCACGCTGCACCTCAACGTGCGCTACGGACGCGACCCCCACCACATCACCGAAGCGGAGTACAAGGCCGTGGCCCGCGCGCTGCGCCAGGCCGTGGAGTCTGACCCGCGCATGAAGGGAATTCCTTCCACGAAGGGAGCGCTCTGATTTCTGGCAACATCATGATCCTGATCCTGTTCCTCGTGGCGGGTCTGCTCTTTGGCGGCGCATGGTCGGCGTACCAGCAGGGTTCTAAGTTCTTTACGCTTGTCGCAGCTGTTCTCGGGGCGGTCTCCGCAGCGGCGGCTTTAGCGTGGATGTTTGGGGTGATGGGGCAGTGAGTCGCAAAGTACAGGCGTCTGTGTGGTCGGTGCCCGGATACGCAGCAACGATGGTGGCTGTGGCAGCGGCCTTTAGCGCGTGGTCGATCCTCTTGCCGGTAGTTCCGCTCGCGGTTCTTGAATCCGGCGGCTCGGCCACCCTCGCCGGCGCGTCCACGGGTGCCTTCATGGCTACGACGGTCATGACCCAGATCGCGACCCCGCGAATGCTGCGCAGCTTTGGTTATCGTCCGGTGATGGCTGCGTCCGCACTCCTGCTTGGCGTGCCCGCCTTCGGCCACCTCCTCGGTAACGAGGCCTGGGTGGTGCTGCTTTTCTCCGCGCTGCGCGGAATTGGCTTCGGCGCGCTGACTGTGGCCGAAAACGCGCTCATTGCGGAGATCACCCCGCCCCGCCTGCTCGGCAAGGCCACCGGCATGATCGGCGTATTCATCGGCTTCTCGCAGATGCTGTTCCTGCCCGCTGGTATCGCCATGGGGCAGGCGTGGGGATTCGGTACCGTCTACATCACTGCTGGAATTATCGGCATCGTGGGCTTTCTCATGTGCTTGCGGGTGCCGCGGCTGAAGGCGGCGCGGCCAAGCGCGGTGCCGCAGCAATACGCGGTGGCGCCGATGTGGAAACTCGTCGCCGTGCCAGCGCTCGCGTTGACCACCTTCTCCATGAGCTACGGCGTGGTGTCCACGTTCATCGCTCCGGCCGCCCGTGAACTGGACCCGGTGAAAGGCGCGGCCGTCGGCGGGCTCCTGCTGTCTGTCGTGGGTGCTGCAGCGATGGTGCTGCGCTACTTGGCGGGTGTGGTCGCTGATCGACTCGGCAGGCCCGGAACCCTCTATATTCCGGCGCAGGTCGCTGCGGCGCTGGGCGTGGGGCTTATCGCGCTGACGCTGGCACAGGGCTGGTCCCTGTGGCTGCTTGTGCTTGGCGCGGTGATTTATGGTGGTTCCTTCGGCATCGCGCAAAACGAGGCACTGCTGTCCATGTTTAACCGCGTGCCGCGCGAAAAGATTTCCGAGGCCTCCGCCGTGTGGAACATCTTCTACGACGCCGGCACCGGCCTAGGTTCCACCGTCTTGGGCGCCATCGTCGCAGGCTCCGGCTATAGCGGCGCCTTCGGGGTGGGCGCGGCGATTATCGCGGGCGGACTGCTGCTCACTGTCACAGATATGGTGCTGGGCAAGACCCGCGTGAGCGAAACTCACGATATCCAAACACGGTTGAGAAGGTTGCGTAAGGTATAGCCCATGACACGGAAGAATGTTGTTCTGCTGGACTACGGTGCAGGTAACCTGCGTTCCGCGCAGCGCGCGCTGGAGCACGCGGGGGCCGAGGTCACCGTGACTGCAGACCCAAAAGTTGCCGTGGAGGCAGACGGCCTCGTGGTGCCCGGAGTCGGCGCTTTCGCCGCCTGCATGGAAGGGCTGAAGAAGGCACAGGGTCCGCGCATCATCGGCCAGCGCCTGGCGGGCGGCCGGCCGGTACTAGGTATCTGCGTGGGAATGCAGGTGCTTTTCGACGCCGGTAACGAGCATGGTATTGAAACCGCCGGCTGTGGCGAGTGGCCAGGCCGAATCGAGAAGCTGCAGGCAGACGTGCTGCCGCACATGGGCTGGAACGTCGTGGAGATTCCGGAGGGCTCCCAGATGTTCGCCGGTATTGACCCGCACGAACGCTTCTACTTCGTGCATTCTTATGGCGCGCGTTCGTGGGAGCTGAGCACCGAAATTACCGAGCCGCCCAAGGTTGCCTGGGCCGAGCACGGGGGCGACCGCTTCGTGGCCGCAGCAGAAAACGGCGCGTTGTGGGCTACCCAGTTTCATCCGGAGAAGTCCGGGGAAGTAGGGGCCCGTTTGTTACGCAACTGGATGAACACGCTTTAAATAGGATTTGAAACTATGAGCTTTACTTTGTTGCCCGCTGTCGACGTCGTCGATGGCCAAGCCGTCCGCCTAGATAAGGGCGAAGCCGGAACCGAGAAGTCCTATGGCGCACCCCGCGAAGCTGCGGAGAAGTGGCAGGCGCAGGGCGCGGAGTGGCTGCACTTCGTGGACCTGGACGCAGCGTTTAACCGCGGCTCTAACTACGAGCTGATGGCTGAGATTACCTCCTCGCTTGATATTCAGGTCGAGCTCACCGGCGGCATCCGTGACGACGAGTCGCTGGCCCGCGTGCTGGCTACCGGCGCACGCCGCGTCAACATCGGTACTGCGGCGCTGGAGAATCCGGAGTGGATCGAAAAGGTGTTGGCAGAGCACGGCGACAAGATAGCCGTTGACCTCGCCGTGCGTTTGGAGGATGGCGAATGGCGTACCCGCGGCAACGGCTGGGTGTCCGACGGTGGCGACCTCTGGGAGGTGCTCGAGCGCCTCGACGCTGCGGGCTGCACGCGCTTTGTGGTCACTGACGTGTCCAAGGACGGCACACTGGAAGGCCCTAACGTTCAGCTGCTGCGCGAGGTCGCCGCGGCTACCGACGCCAAGGTAACGGCGTCGGGCGGCATTTCTACCCTCGATGACCTCCGCGAGCTCGCACTTTATGAGAACCAGGGCATCGACTCCGCGATTATCGGCAAGGCGCTCTACGAGGGTCGGTTTAGCCTCGAGGAAGCCTTGGCCGCCGTGGCCGAGGTGGAACCGCTGCCGGAAGAGGACTACATTGACCCCATCGAGGAGCGCTAAGCCATGACCCAACCCCGTGAGCTGGTGGCCTTTGCCGAGGCGGCTGTTGACCAAGTAGAGGAGCTTTTCCGCTCCGGCTTAGGCGCGCCGCCTGCCCATTTTAAGGGCGAAGGCGACTTTGCCACCGAGGTAGACCTGCAGATTGAGCAACAACTGCGCTTGCACCTCACGCAGCTCACGGGCATTGAGGTCTATGGCGAGGAATCCACGAGCTTCGGCGGTGATGATGCGGCAGAGTTTGGTTCCACCATGTGGGTCGTCGACCCCATCGACGGTACGGCCAACTACTCCGCGGGCAATCCGCTGTGCGGCATCTTGGTCAGCCTCATCCACGAGGGCGCGCCCGTCGTGGCGGTCGCGGACTTCCCGCTGCTGGGGCGCCGACTCGTGGCGGCCGACGGCATGCAGCTGCGCTCCATCGGTGGCCCCGCTACCGGCTTCGACGAGGCCCGCGGCCACGTCGGCTGCTCCTCGCACTTGCCCACGGACATCTTCCACGAGATCCGCGAGACCGGCCTGCGCCCGCGCATGACCGGATCTGTGGGCGTGGACTCCGCGTTTGTGGCCCAAGGAGTGTTTGACGGCGTGGTCAACTTCTCGCCGCACCCGTGGGACAACGCTGCGGGTGCCCTGCTCATCAAGGCAGCTGGTGGTATCGCCACCGATCCCGAAGGCAACGAGTGGACTCCGTCCTCCCGCGGCCTTGTGGCTGGCACCCCGCAGGTGCATGCCGCACTCCTCGACATCGTGGCTCGCCACCGCTAGCTTAACTTTCCAATTTTTATCTTTTAGGAGGATGCAATGGCGCTGGCCGTGCGTGTTATTCCTTGTCTTGACGTAGACAATGGCCGCGTCGTCAAAGGCGTGAACTTCGAGAACCTGCGCGATGCAGGCGACCCAGTCGAGCTTGCTGCTCGCTACGACGAGCTCGGAGCAGACGAGCTGACCTTCCTCGATGTCTCCGCGTCGAAGGATGGGCGCGGAACGATGATCGACGTCGTCAAGCGCACTGCGGATCAGGTCTTCATCCCGCTGACCGTGGGCGGCGGCGTGCGCTCCGTGAGCGACGTACGCGAGCTCCTGCGCGCCGGGGCGGATAAGGTTTCCGTGAATTCTTCCGCGATTGCGCGCCCGGAGTTGCTCCGCGAGCTTGCCGACGTCTTCGGTTCCCAATGCATCGTCCTTTCCGTCGACGCCCGCCGGTGTGCTGAGCAGCCTTCCGGCTTCGAGGTCACTACGCACGGCGGCACGAAGTCGGCGGGCCTTGACGCTATCGAATGGGCTGTGCGCGGTGCGGAGCTGGGCGTGGGGGAGATCCTCCTCAACTCCATGGACGGCGACGGCACCAAAGCCGGCTTCGATATCGAGCTCATTGAAAAGGTGCGCGCGGCGGTGAACATCCCTGTGATTGCCTCCGGCGGGGCGGGCAAGGCGGAGCACTTCCCGCCGGCCGTAGCCGCGGGTGCCAACGCAGTACTGGCCGCCTCCATCTTCCACTTCGGTGAGGTCTCGATCGCGGAGGTCAAGGACGCGCTTGCCGAGGCCTCTTACGAGGTGCGCCGGTGAGCAACCCCGCAGACTACGAACTCGCCCCTTCCATCGCGGCGCTCCTTAAGCGCAACGAGGCAGGTCTGGTGCCCGCCATCGCGCAATCCGAGCAGGGCGAGGTCCTCATGATGGCGTGGATGGATGACCACGCGCTGGCCCACACCCTGGCCACGCGTAAGGGCACGTATTATTCGCGCTCGCGCCGGTCCTACTGGATTAAGGGCGAGACTTCGGGGCATACCCAAGAGGTCCTCGGCGCCCGTCTGGATTGCGATGGCGACACCATCCTGATTACAGTTCGCCAAGAAGGCGCGGCCTGCCACACGGGGGACCGCACCTGCTTTGATTCTCATGACCTTTTGGGAGGCGCTTTTTAGATGGCACGCCGTATTGGCCCGCTCCTTATCGCAGTTGGAGCAATCCTGTTGTGGCTTTCATCTCGCATGACCTGGGCCATCGCGTCAGTGGAGGACGATAAATCCGGCTTCAGCATCGTGGACATGATCGGCTCCTTCTGGTCGCTGGAGCTTATCGCGTTGACCTTGGTGCTCCTCGTGGGCGCTGTCGCGGGTGCTGCGCTGCGTCGTACAGCGCGCCGCGTGGTGGCTGCCGTATGCGCCGTCGCGGCCGCTGCCGTGGCATGGAACCCAGTGTCGTTGCTGACCTACGGCGCGGACGCCGCCCGCGCCCAGGAACTCCTGCGTGCCGGCTCCTCCGACGAAAATGCCGTCAACGGCGCACAAATCTCGGACTGGGCTATCGTGATTGGCACCGAGGTCTCCAAGGGCGGGCCGGTCATCGCGATTATCGGCGCGGCAGTGGCCCTGTTTGGAGCGGTCCTCCTGGTGCGTAAGCCGGGCGTCGATAAGCCGCGCTCCACCAAGTACGAAACCCCCGCCGCCCGCCAGGAGATGATCGCCGAGGAACTGGAAACCACCACCGACTCCGGCCGCGTGATGTGGGACGCCCTCGACAATGACATTGATCCCACGGATGTAAAGCGGGACTAGATTTTAGATTCGAGGTGTTGACGCGATAGCCTAAGTGTGATCTAAAACGCCCTTATGGAGGGAGGTGCTGATGTCCACACCTATCGCGGTAGACCACCTGATAGCAGGTGTGCTTGACGACGTCGCCGTGCGCGAGGCCCGCGTCTCCTTTCAGGATATCAAGGCTCGCTCCCGCTCCATGGAAGAGCCCCGTGACGTACGCGCTGCGCTGTTGCGTAACGGCTGCTCGATCATCACTGAAATCAAACGCGCCATTCCCTATGCGGGCGAAATCGCTCACCTGGCCTCGCCGGAATCGGTGGCGGCGATGGCGCGCCAGCTGGCGGATACCGGCGTGCATTTGATGGCGTGTCAGACGGATAGGCGCCGTTTCCATGGTTCTTTGGAAGACATGCGCGCGGCGCGCTCAGCCATTGATATCCCGATGATTTGCCGTGACATCGTGGTGGACCCCTATCAGATTCACGAGGCGCGCTGTTACGGTGCCGACGCCGTGCCGCTGCAGGTGGAGCTTTTGGAACAGGCACGTTTGGAGGCTCTGCTCGACCGCATCGAGTCCTTAGGGATGACGGCCATCTTGGAGGTCCGGTCCTGCGACGAGGTTGACCGCGCTATCAAAGCCGGCGGCAGCGTGGTGGCCATTAATGCGTGGTCGGTGGTCTCGGATGCGATTAACCGCGAGGCCTTTTCGGAGATTGTGCCGGGCCTGCCGGAATCGATTGTCCGCATCGCGATTGGTGGCGTGAATTCGCCGCGCAACGTGCTCTCCTATGCTTCGCAGGGGGCGGATGCGGTGTTGGTTGGCGAGGCTATCATGGCCGCCCAAGACCCAGCGGCTACGGCGCGTTCCTTGGTGGCGGCGGGCCAACACCCGGCGTGTCCCTCGCGCAAGATGGACTAGGCGGCGTCACATAGGGCAAACTATTTAGCGTGCAAATCCTCGCGAACATCCCTTCCCCGCCGCAAGGCGTGTGGCAACTTGGTCCAATCCCGCTGCGTGCGTACGCACTCTGCATCATTGCAGGCATTCTGGTGGCGATGTGGATGACTCACCGGCGCTACGTAGCGCGCGGCGGCAACCCAGATGTGGTGTGGGATGCCGCGATTGTCATCATCCCGGCCGGAATCATCGGCGGGCGTTTGTACCACGTCATCACTGACCACGAGAAGTACTTTTGCGCGGACTGCAACCCGGTCGATGCGCTGAAAGTCGCCAACGGCGGACTCGGCATCTGGGGCGCGGTGGCGCTTGGCGTGTTTGCTATCTGGGTCATGTTCAAGGTCAAAAAGGTGCCCATGGCGCCGTTTGCCGACGCCGTCGCCCCCGGCCTCATCCTGGCCCAAGCCATCGGACGCTTGGGTAATTGGTTCAACCAGGAACTCTACGGGCGCCCTACCGACGTTCCGTGGGCACTTGATATCTTCTACCGCGTTAACGAGGCGGGGGAGTACGCACCAGTCTCCGGGCACTCCACGGGCGAGGTTATGACCTCCGTGCATCCGACCTTCCTCTACGAACTGGTGTGGAACGTGCTCGTGTGCCTGTTCCTGTTGTGGGCGCAAAAAGCTTGGAAACTGGGCCATGGTCGTCTCTTTGCCCTCTACGTGGCGGGCTATACGTTGGGCCGCTTCTTCGTGGAGAACATGCGAGCCGACGAGGCCACGTTGGTATTCGGGCTGCGCATCAACGTCATTGTTTCGGTGGTTCTGTTTGTGGTGGCGCTCATTGTGTTCTTCCGTCTGCCGCGCGGGCAGGAAAGCCCGGAGGAGGTCAATCCACGTGGGGATGAGGGGGCGTCGTCAAGAGCGTCGGCTGAATCACACTAGGAATTTGGCAGCGTTTATGCTTCTTTGACGCGTGGCCATTCTGCCCGCTCACGCCCGTTTGTGACCGTTTTAAGGTCCTTTTTACCCGGTTTCCCAAAGATTTTTCTGTGGGCGTGAGGTTTTGTGTTGGCTTTTGCAGTGGCCGTTGAGCGCGAACGCGGGTACGTTGGGTGGCGTTAGCATTTCCGACGTGAATAGGGCTTTCAATGCTGGATAGAAGAACCAAAATCGTTTGTACTCTGGGACCGGCCGTGGCAAGCAAGGACGGAATCCTTGGCCTCGTGCGCGAGGGTATGGACGTAGCACGCCTCAATATGTCCCACGGTGATCACACCGATCACGAAGCCAACTACCGTTGGGTTCGTGAAGCAACGGACGAGACTGGCCGGGCAGTCGGCATCCTCGCCGACCTGCAGGGGCCAAAGATCCGTCTCGGTCGCTTCGTCAATGGCGAAGAGATGTGGGCAGACGGCGAAATCGTCCGCATCACCGTGGATGACGTCGAGGGCACTCACGACCGAGTTTCCACCACTTACAAGAACCTGGCCAACGACGCGAAGCCAGGTGACCGCCTGCTTATCGACGACGGCAAGGTCGCCGTTGTCTGCAAGGAAGTGGACGGCAACGACGTCGTATGCGAGGTCACCGAGGGTGGCCCAGTGTCTAACAACAAGGGTGTTTCCCTGCCAGGCATGGACATTTCCGTGCCTGCCCTGTCCGAGAAGGACATCGCCGACCTGCGCTTCGCCCTGAAGCTGGGCGTCGACATGATTGCGCTTTCCTTCGTGCGCTCGCCAGCTGACGTGGACTTGGTTCACGCCATCATGGATGAGGAAGGCCGTCGCATTCCTGTCATCGCGAAGCTGGAGAAGCCAGAGGCAGTCGATGCTCTGGAGTCCATCGTTCTGGCTTTCGACGCCATCATGATTGCTCGCGGCGACCTCGGCGTTGAGGTTCCGCTCGAGCAGGTTCCGCTCTTCCAGAAGCGCGCTATCCAGATTGCACGCGAGAACGCCAAGCCAGTCATCGTGGCTACCCAGATGCTGGATTCCATGATCAGCAACTTGCGCCCGACCCGTGCCGAGGCTTCCGACGTCGCCAACGCCGTCCTTGATGGCGCCGATGCCGTGATGCTCTCCGGAGAAACTTCCGTTGGTATCGACCCGCAGAACGTCGTCCGCACTATGAGTCGCATTGTCCAGAACGCTGAGTCTGGCGGACAGGTTCCGCCGCTGTCGCACGTTCCACGCACCAAGCGCGGCGTTGTGTCCTACTCGGCTCGCGATATCGCAGAGCGCCTCAACGCGAAGGCAATCGTTGCGTTCACCACCTCCGGTGACACCGCAAAGCGCGTGGCTCGTCTGCACTCCAAGCTACCGCTGCTGGCCTTTACACCGGACCCAGCTGTCCGTTCGCAGCTTGCCCTGACCTGGGGCGCTCAGACTTTCTTGAGCGACGCTGTCGACTCCACTGACGACATGATGGCCACCATCGATCGTTCTCTGCTTGCTATGGAGAACTACAAGGAAGGCGACCTCATCGTGGTTATCGCCGGTACTCCTCCGGGAATCGCTGGCAACACCAACATGATTCAGTGCCACCTGCTTGGTGAGAGCAACTAATTCTCACTCGTTGACTCCCTGCCTCGCGCAGGGGGTTTCGTGGTTTTGGGGATAACTTTGTTGTCGGGTCATCTGAGGCTGTGAAAAAGCAGATTTTTGCGGGAGTTATCCACAGGCTTAGAAATCGCTCTTGTAGGGGCCTGGGAAATGCTTCTAGCGTGTGAGGTATGAACCTTCAGACGTATTTTCAGGCGCGTGCCCTCGGCGTGGAACTCCTCGCCGAGGCAGCTGCGCTGAGTAAGTCTGACATGGTTTCCATGGGAGCCGCGCCTGACGACGCCGACTTCCTGCTCACCCTCGCAGCGGCTTACTATGGCAAGACACCTTTTAGTCGCAAACAAGCGCGGGCGGTCGCCGGTGCGCGGCGCCAGCGCCATGGTCTCAGCACGCTGGGTCAGATTGAGAAGTATGTCTCGCGGGTGCGCGGCCAGCGACAAGCGTGGGACCTGCGCGTCGAGCTGTGCCAGACTCCGGGCAACCGTATCGACTTTGTCGCCCGCAAGCGACTGCGCGAAATCCTCACCCCACCGCAACCGGCTCCGAAGGTTACACACTCCCGTCACGCCAACGGACTCGGGTCCATCCGCATCACCGACACTGCGCTAACCATTGCCGACTTCCGCGCCCTGCTCCGTCATGCAGAAGGAGAGCTGGAAGGATTCCGGGCTTTGGTCGCAGGAGGAAGCGATAGCGGGGTAGTAAAAGTTCATACCTCGGCGATTGTGTATCTGGACCAGCTCGACCGCATCGTTGACGGCGACGGTGAGGAAGTCACCATCGAGCTCAGCAATGGTGCGGTCATGTCTGGGGCGCAGTACATTCAACGAGCGCTTTCCCACCATGGCGAGGCCGTGCTGGTGCATCCGCTGGAAGGCCCCATAGACGCTTTCCGGACTCAGCGCGTGGCCAACGATAAGCAGCGTGCAATCCTCAAAGCACGCTTCCGCCATTGCGTATGGCCAGGTTGTCAGGTGCCTTTCGACGAATGCCAGATCCACCATATCGAGTCGTGGCGAGGCGGTGGGATGACTAACCTCGACAACCTGGTTCCGTTGTGCGTTTATCACAATGGCCTCAACCAAGACGACCCTGCCGGACCAGCCCACCGCGGACGCATCGGCCGGGTGGGCGGCCGGCTGGCCTGGATATCGCCCAAGTCAGGCAAGCCGGTGTTTATCAAACAAGACCTGCGGCCACCGCCTTAAGACTCGACCACCACACGCGCAAAAGGCGCTAGGGAAGATCCCTAGCGCCTACTAGTCGTGCCTGCGGTTAGCGGTTAATCGGAGCGGGGTTGAGCTTCCACACTTCGTTGGCGTAGTCGGCAATCGTGCGGTCGGAAGAGAAGCGGCCAGACAGGCAGATGTTGAGCCATGCCTTTTTCGCCCAGTCGAGTGGGGCGGCGACGTAATCATTGGCCATACGGTCGCGTGCTTCGCGGTAGGACTCAAAGTCACCGAGGACGTAGTAGGTGTCCTGGGCATGTACTCCCTGGCCGTCGAGAAGCGAAGAGCGTAGGTCCCCAAACATGCCGGAATTCTCGTGGCCCAACGTGCCGTTGTTAAGCGCATCGAGGACACGCTTGAGGCCTCGAACCGTGTTGTACAGCTCGCCTGGGTTGTAGGATTCGCGCAGGGACGGAATCTCCTCGTTGCGTGCGCCGAAGATGTAGGCGTTGTCCTCGCCAACGGCCTCCACGATCTCAACGTTCGCGCCGTCCATCGTGCCCAGCGTCAAAGCACCATTCATCATGAATTTCATGTTGGACGTGCCGGAAGCCTCTTTACCGGCAACGGAAATCTGCTCGGAAACATCCGCCGCTGGGATGATGTGCTCGGCAGGAGAGACGTTGTAGTTCTCTACGAAGACCACGCGAATGATGTCGCGGGTGTCCTCGTCGTTATTCACCAACTCCGCAATGGTGTTGATGAGCTTGATGATTTCCTTGGCGCGCACGTAACCCGGAGCCGCTTTGGCGCCGAAGATGAAGGTACGTTTCGGTACGGATTCGCCGTCTTCCTTGATACGGAAGTACAGGTCCAAGATGTACAGGGCGTTCATGAGCTGGCGCTTGTACTCGTGCAGGCGCTTAATCTGAACGTCGAAAATCGAATCCGGATCTATCTCGGCGCCTTGGTGCTCCTTTACCCACTGGGCGAAGTCCACCTTGTTCTTGTGCTTGATCTCCATGAGCTTGCGCAGAACCTTCTCATTCTCCGCCAACTCAGCCAGCTCAGCGAGCTTGGTGAGGTCAGTGACCCACTCATCCGAACCGGACTGCTTGGTCAAAAGCTTGGCCAAGCGCGGGTTACACATCTTCAACCAGCGACGCGGGGTAACGCCGTTGGTCTTGTTGTTGAACTTCTCCGGCCACAGCTCGTGCCACTCGGACAGCGTGTCGGCCTTGATGATCTCCGTGTGCAGTGCAGCCACACCATTGATGGAGTACGCGGCGTAGCAGGCAATCCATGCCATGTGCACCTGGCCATTGGACACAGGCGCCATGTAGTCTATGCGCCCTTGATCGAGGCCCCTGGTAGCCATGTCCTCGCGGAAGCGGCGGTCGATTTCCTCCACGAGCTCCCAGATGCGCCAGAAAAGCTTCTGGAAAATGGAGACTTCCCAGCTCTCCAGCGCCTCGGCCAGCACGGTGTGGTTGGTGTAGGCAAAGGTCTCGGTCACGACCTTCCACGCGTCGTCCCACGACAAATCGTGCTCATCAAGCAGCAAACGAAGCAGCTCCGGGATGGCCAGAACCGGGTGGGTGTCATTGAGTTGGATGCTGTTGTACTTAGCGAACCCGCGCAGGTCGGAACCGTGGTGCTCGATGTAGTTATCGATCATCGCCTGCAAGGACGCAGATACGAAGAAGTATTGTTGGCGAACGCGCAGCACCTTGCCCTCGTAGGTGGTGTCGTTGGGGTAGAGCACGCGGCAGATATCCATGACGCGCTCGCGCTCGACAATCGCGTCGGTGAAGCGCTGTGAGTTGAAGGCATCGTAATCGAACTCATCGATCGGCTCAGACTTCCACAAACGCAACGTACCCACGTTGTCGGTGCCGTAGCCAGTGATTGGCATGTCATAAGGAATCGCGCGGACGTCCATGTCGTCGAAGTGAACGCGGCGCTGCTCGGAAGCGCGACGAATCACAAACTCGTAGCCATTTTCCATCCACGCATCTGGCTCCTCTTTCTGGCGGCCATTCTCGAAGGACTGGCGGAACAGACCGTAGCGGTACAACAGGCCATAGCCGGTCACCGGGTAATCCTGCGTGACCGCAGAGTCAAGGAAGCACGCTGCCAGGCGGCCAAGGCCACCGTTGCCGAGGGCCGCATCGTGCTCGGCTTCGAGGACGTCGGAAAGCTCGCGTCCGCCCTGTTTGGCGGCGGCCTTTGCCTCGTCGACGAGGTCCAGGTTCGTGAGGTTATTCAGGAGCGCGCGACCCTGCAGGAATTCGGCGGAGAAGTAGTGCTGCTGGCGGGTAGCGGCATAAGCGGTGCGGGTGGCCTCCCAGTTGTCGGCGATTTGCGCCATGACGGCAGAGGAAAGACCGGACCAGAACTTGCGGTCGGTCGCCGTGGTGGGGCGTACGCCGGCTGCGGAGCGCACGTGCGCAGGAACAGTGGACTGAAAAGCGGAGTGCTTTGGCTGGCTCAATGTTTCACCTATCCCTAAGAAGATAATTTCCGTGTGTCAGCTTAACGGTATCGGTTCAGTTGCGCTGGCATGCGCTTGGCGACGCCGCTATTTCCCCAAGTAGGCCAGCACCGCCGCGGCAGCTGCGCGGGTACCGGATTGAACGGTGGGGGTATAGTCCGGCAGGAACGTCGATTGGTGGTTGACTGGTGGATTGTCCGCGAATTCTGCGGGGGTGGAGCCGATGAACCAGAAGTAGTAGGGAACTCCCCAAGCCTGCGGTAGGTAGCAGAAGTCTTCGGATGCAGTGGAAGGAGAGGCGGTGACGGACTGTTCGTCGAAGACGGCGTCGAAGATGCTGCGGACGGTTTCGTGGGCGGCTAAGTCGTTGTCGGTGACCTCGCCGTGGGCGAAGTACTCGAAGGTCGGCGGAGTAGGAGCCCCAGAGGCCTCGCACTCGGCGCGCACCATGCGCTCCAGCGACGCGTAGACGCGGGTGGCGATTTCCGGCTTGTAGTAGCGCGTGTTGAGCACCAACTCGGCGGTCTCAGGGATGATGTTGTTCTTATCGCCTGAATGCAACTCGCCGACAGAAATAACGAAGAAGTCATGTGGAGCAACCTCGCGGCCCACGATGGCTTGCAGGCGAGTGACGATCATTGCCGCTATATATGTCGGGTCGATGCTCTCGTGGGGCATGGATGCATGCGCGGAGCGGCCAAAGACGCGGATGCGGAGTGAATCGCAGCCAGCCATGATAGCCCCAGGACGCGACTGCACGTCGCCCGCTTTACCCGGCATGATGTGCTGGCCCAGGCAGATGTCGGGCTTCGGTACACGGGAGGTCAGTGAGTCGGAAATCATGAACTTTGCGCCCATTGACGACTCCTCCGCCGGTTGGAATAGCGCGAGGAAGGTGCCGGCCCAGGCCTCGCGGTGGGCGTCGAGAAGCGCACATGCTCCCAGCAGAGTCGTGGTGTGCATGTCGTGGCCGCAGGCGTGCATCTTGCCGTTCGTGGCGGCAAAGTCGACACCCGTTTCCTCCGCGACAGGCAGCCCGTCGAAGTCCGCGCGCATCAGTGCCGTAGGACCGTCGCCGTTGCGGAAGATCGCGACGATGCCGTGGCCGCCGATGGAGTCGACAATCTCGCAGTCGAAAGCGCGCAACTTCTCCAGGATGCGGCCCGCGGTTCGCTCCTCTTCGTGGGAGAGCTCGGGATGGCGGTGGAGGTCTTCGTAGAATTCGCGCTGCCAGCTTAGGTCAACGGCGCTGGTCGTGAGGAGGTCTGCGATTTTAAGGGAGTCTGCCATAGCTAATCTTCTTCTAGTTTGGGTAGGGTTACCTACATGCCAATTATTCAGTTTGATGTCCTTGTGCCGGATACCCAAGCCGAGCGCGTCGCCGAAGTCTTTAGCACCGCCACTCAAAAGCTCCTAGATAACGGAACTCTGTCTGCCGCAAACGTTACTCGCGTGGCCGATCCCAAAATCCCAGAGGGCCTCGATGCGCAGCTGCGCCAGACCTACCGCGATGAGCACGAGGATCGCGAGCTAGAAGACGCTAACGTTTACCGCTACGACATCAACGTCGAAGGAGTAAAAGGCTCCGTCAATCAGCTGACGATGGTGCTCGCGCGCCTGCTTACCCCGCACGCGGTGCTCCCGAAGGACCATGTTTTGTTGGAAGACGAGGTGGCACACGAGCGTCCTGCTATCTTCCCGTGGTCCGTCCAGGTGCAGCCTTAGCCTGCAAACTTAGCTGCTAGCTGGATGGCTGCTTCACGCAGTTGCTCGACGACGTTGCCTTCCTTACCCAGCTCCACGCCTATCGCGCCGTCGGGCAGTGGGGCGTCGATGCTCCCGGCGATGATGCCTAGGGGAGTCTTGTCCGCCAGGTCCGCGAGGGTTCCCACGACCTTGCCGGTGAGCGACTGCTCGTCGAAGCGGCCTTCACCGGTGATGATGAGGTCTGCCTGAGAAATCTTCTCGGGCAGGCCCATTTTTTCTGCCACGTAAGCTCCGCCGGCAAGCAACTCGAAGTGCTCGTCGTTGCCCCACAGCGTTTCCGAGAGCCAGCGCAGCGCAATGGGGATGCCGCCTGCGGCGCCGAAGGATTCGGCGGTTTCGTCGACGCCCGTTACCTCGCACAGCTGCAGCAGCGCACCCGCGAGCAATGCAACTTGTTCGCCCTCGGCGCCCTTTTGTGGGCCGTACATGGTGGCGGCCTGGACAGGGATGGCGCGGGTATCTGCGAGGAGCGTGTAGTCGAGCGCACCCGCCTTGATGTTGAGCTGCGCAGTATCGATGCTTGCCAGGCGCACCAGCGGGGCGCCGCCCTTTGGCAGGGCATAGCCACGGTCGTCGTGAGCCGCTGCGCCCAGCGCCGCAAGGATGCCCATGCCGCCGTCGATGGTGGCGCTGCCGCCGAGGCACAGCACGATGTGCTTGGCGCCGCGCGACTCCGCGTCAGCGATGAGCACACCCGTGCCATAGGAATCCGAGTGCAGTGGGTTCAAAGCATCGGCGACGGCGGGCAAACCAGTGGCGGAGGCGACGTCGATAAGCGCTTGCTCGCCGGCCAAGTAGTAGCTGGCCTCGGTGAGTCGGCCTACGGCGTCGGTAGTCGGAAGCGTGATGGTCTGCACTTCAGCTCCGAAAAGGGCGGCGGCGTTAGCGAGGATTTCTGCTGTGCCTTCGCCGCCATCGGCCATGGGGAGGGTGGTGATGGTGGCGTCGGGAAGCGCGGCGCGCAAGCCCCCAGCGATGGCTGCGGCGGCTTGGGCTGCGCTTGCCGTTCCTTTGAAAGAGTCTGGTGCGACGATTATATGCATGCGGAAAAGTATAGGCGTAGGGGTGTTTCTGCTCATACCGAGTTGCATTTTTGGTCGATTAATAGAAAACTATTTTTTGTTCTGCAAGACATCAGCCGCCCTGCGGCCGTAGCGAAAGGTGACCCACGTGTCGATCGACCAGCAAATCTCCGAATACTACGACAAGCTCCTCAAGCGCAACGCCGGTGAGCCAGAGTTCCACCAGGCATTGTTCGAGGTCTTGGATTCCCTCAAGATAGTCTTGAATAAGGATCCTCACTACGCTGATTACGGCCTCGTTGAGCGCCTGTGTGAGCCGGAGCGTCAGCTGATTTTCCGTGTTCCGTGGACCGACGACCAGGGCAACATTCATGTCAACCGTGGCTTCCGCGTTCAGTTCAACTCCACGCTTGGCCCGTACAAGGGCGGCCTGCGTTTCCACCCGTCCGTGAACCTAGGGATCATCAAGTTCCTGGGCTTTGAGCAAATCTTCAAGAACTCCCTGACCGGCCTGCCCATCGGCGGCGGCAAGGGTGGCTCTGACTTCGACCCGAAGGGCAAGTCCGACGCTGAAGTCATGCGCTTCTGCCAGTCCTTCATGACTGAGCTACACCGCCACATCGGCGAGTATCGCGACGTTCCTGCGGGCGACATCGGCGTCGGCGGCCGCGAGATTGGCTACCTGTTTGGTCAATACCGTCGCCTGGAAAACAAGCACGAATCCGGCGTCCTTACCGGTAAGGGGCTGACCTGGGGTGGTTCCTTGGTGCGCACCGAGGCTACCGGCTACGGCCTGGTCTACTTGACCTCCGAGATGATGAAGGCCCACGGCGAGTCCTTCGAGGGGGCAAGGGTCATCGTCTCCGGTTCCGGTAATGTGGCCATCTACGCCGCAGAGAAGGTCCAACAGCTCGGCGGCACCGTCGTAGCGATGTCTGACTCCGCTGGTTACGTTACCACCCCGAATGGCGTGGACATCGAGCTGATTAAAGACATTAAGGAAGTCCGCCGCGAGCGCATTTCCGCCTATGCTGCAGAAGCCGGCGAGGGAGTGGAGTACCACGCAGGTGGCAACATCTGGGAGGTTGCTGCCGACGTCGCCCTGCCTTGCGCAACTCAGAACGAACTCGACGTCGACTCTGCTAAGGTCCTGGCAGCGAACGGCGTCCGCTACGTCGCTGAAGGAGCAAATATGCCGTGTACCGCGGATGCTGTCCACTACTTCTTGGGCTCTGACGTGAACTTCGCGCCGGGCAAGGCTGCTAATGCCGGCGGCGTTGCAACGTCTGCTCTGGAGATGCAGCAGAACGCTTCGCGTGATTCTTGGTCCTTCGATTACACGGACCAGCGCCTGCACGAGATCATGTCAAACATCTTCAAGAACATCGACAAGACTGCCAAGGAATACGACATGGCAGGCGACTACGTCGCTGGTGCGAACATCGCTGGCTTTAAGAAGGTTGCTGACGCCATGCTCGCCCAGGGTGTTATCTAAGACTTAAGGTACCTGCATAAGTGGAAAGAGCTCTCCGGGGCTCTTTTTTCATGCCAACTTCAAGTCGAACTTGAGATTTTTGTCTAAAGTGCCGCGTGGGATACGTGTGACGAAAGTTTCTTTGGTTACTCTGAGCGCATGTACCGCGTATTTGAGTCCCTCGATGAACTTGTTCGCAACCTGGAGCAGGCTTACTCCGTTCCCATGACCGCCAACTGCATGGTTCCGCGCCACGAAATGCTGGCGCTTCTTGACGACCTTCGTAACGCCCTACCTGTCGAAATGGACGACGCCCAAGACGTCCTCGATAAGCAGGACGAAATCCTGGCTGGCGCCGAGGAGCGCGCCGCCCAGATTGTCGCCGACGCCAACGCGCAGGCTGATGAGATCATGTCCCGCGCGCAGGAAGACTCTGACGCCATGCTTTCCGACGCCCAGCACCGTTCCACCACCATGGTGGCTCAGGCAGAAGACGACGCCAGTGCCATGATCGAAAGCGCCCGTGCCGACGCGGACCGCACCATCGCACAGGGCAACAAGGAGTACGAGCGCAGCGTCGCTGCCGGCCAGGCCGAGCAGGACCGCTTGGTCTCCGAGTCTGAGGTGGTTCGCCGCTCCAACGACGAGGCACACCGCATCGTCGAGACCGCCCACACCGAGTCCAACCGCCTGCGCACCGAGTGCGACGAGTTCGTTGATTCCAAGCTGGGCGAGTTCGAGTCCACGCTGTCTGGCCTGCTGCGCACCGTTAATTCTGACCGCCAGGCGCTGCGTCGTGGCGCCGGTGTGCGTGCGCGTGGCACCGAGCGCAGCTCGGAACGCTACGAGCGTTAAATCCTGTCCCTAGCGGGGTTCTGCTAGGGACGTCGCCAGTGGCCCCTGCTGGTGGCCAGACGGTCTGTCGTACACCGCCTGGCCATCAGCAGGGGTCGTTGTCTTTGCTGCGGCGGCAATAGCGGCACTCACGAAGGCAGGGAGCCCGAAGATGGCCCAAAGAAGCGGGCACATGCTCGACGGGCTGGATGCGAAGGCGTCGAACTGCGTGAACGCTTCGACGACGTACATCAGGGCGACCATCGTGCTGATTCCGGCAATCGTCGAGGCGGTAGTCATGAATACGCCCGCCACCGATTCGCGGGAGTACCACGTCAGCCAGCCCACACCAACGCCGAGTGCGGCGGAGGCGATGATGCTAGTGACGTCGAAAGGCAGTGGCAGCGCGAAGAACGCTCCGAGAATCATCCCGAACATCAATCCGCGCCATGCAACCGAGCACAGCGGATATCCCTGAGCAGTGCGTTTGGCATGGCGATGACAGTAAGCTGCGACACCAACGAGCAGGCACACGGGAGTTACGCAATAGAGGGGAAACGCCCAACCAAGCTGGGACAATTCGCCGGGCAGGCCTGCGGTGTCGAAATTCATAAGAGCTAGCGTAGGGGCGTTTAGGTCATGTGTGAACCCTATAAACATGGTGCATAGGGGCTTGTGCGGTGGGTTTCAGGTAATCCCCAGGTATGGTTGCGGCGGCTAGGTGCGGCGTCGGCTAAGAGTATGACGCCCCACAGGGTAGGCTATGAGGCGTTATGGCAGATGTATTGGAATCACCGCTGAAATTTAATGTGGCCGAGTTGCTGCGCAGCCAGGGCGCTGCCGCGATGCCTGAGCAGCGCGTGCAGAAGGGACCCGCGCCGGAGCGCATCGGTGTGGAAATGATCGCCGTCGAAAAGGGCGACGAAATCACCGTCGACGCCACCTTGACGCCGCTGGGATCGGGCGTGCTTGTCGACGCCGCCGTTACCGGCACCCTCACCGGGGAGTGCGCGCGGTGCCTCAAGGAGCTCCATCCGGAGCTGGACCTCCACGTATCGCAAGTATTCGCCGCGGATGAGGACTTCATTGGCGGCGACGAAGCCGACGCCGAGGACCAAGGCTCGGGCGACGAAGTCCCGGAAATCGTCAACGACGAGCTCGACCTTCTGCAGACCGTCATTGATGAGGCGGGCCTCGGCTTGCCCTTCGCACCGGTGTGCGAGAACGGCTGCGACATCGAAACCCCAGAGGGTGTCACCACCGGAGTATCCGGTGAGGAGGAAGATAAGGTCGATCCTCGATGGTCCGGACTGGAGAAGTTCCTGTGAGCAAGAAAAATAAGCTAACCGGTGAAGAGGCTCTCGAGCAAGCATATGCTGCGGTCGACCATGCGCCACTTCTGAAGTCTTTGGGCGTCGAGCTGGCCGATGAAAACCTGCGTCTGGCCCTGACGCACCGCTCTTTTGCCAACGAAAACGGCTACCTTCCCAACAACGAGCGGCTCGAGTTCTTAGGCGATGCAGTCCTCGGATTGTCTGTGGCTTCGAAGCTGTACGAGCAGTACCCGTCGCGTCCGGAGTCGGATATCTCGAAGATGCGTGCTTCCATCGTGTCTCGCTATGGCTTGTCCGATATCGCCCGCGAGATCGAGCTTGGCCAGCACATTCTGCTGGGCAAGGGCGAGCAGTCCACGGGCGGTCGCGACAAGGATTCCATCCTTGCGGATACCACCGAGGCCATCTTTGGCGCCATCTACCGCCAGTACGGCTTTGAAACCGCACGCGACGTCATCCTGCGTCTGTTCCAGAAGAAGATCGACAACGCTGTCGTCTCCGGTCGCCACATGGACTGGAAGACCAACCTGCAGGAACTCTGCGCTGAGCTCAAGGCGCCGATGCCGGTCTACACCGCGACGTCGACGGGCCCTGAGCATGATCAAACCTTCACCGCTGTGGCTACCGTCGCCGGCCTGACCGTAGGAAATGGTGTGGGCCACAACAAGAAGCTGGCCGAGCAGCAGGCCGCGCAAGAAGCGTGCCAAACGTTGCGCGAGACTCCGCTTCTCGTACAGGGCACCGCCAACCGCGAGCTTTAATGCCGGAGCTGCCCGAAGTTGAGTCAGTCCGCCGCGGGTTGGAGGGTTACCTTCCCGGGCGGACTTTCGAGCGCGTTGAAGTCCTGCACCCGCGCGCGAACCGTGGGCAGGAAGGTCCTCTCGACCAGCTGTTGGTGGGGCGGGAGATAGGCGGCGTCGCAAGGCGCGGCAAATTCATGTGGATTGAGTTCGCCGACGAGAATCTCCACGACCCCGGTCGCGACGTCCTCTTCGTGCACTTGGGCATGTCCGGCCAGATGCGGGTGGGGGAGACGGACTCGAAACATGTGCGGATCAGGGCGTCGTTAAGCGGCGGCGTGGACCTGTCCTTTATTGACCAACGTACTTTTGGCTACTGGTTGTTGGCCCCGTGGCTTAAGATTGCGCACATCGCCCCGGACCCCCTCGAGCCTGATTTCGAAATCGTCGCGGCCGCGCGGCGGATTCGCGCGAAGAAAACCGCGGTGAAGACCGCCCTGCTGGACCAGACGGTGGTTTCGGGCATCGGCAACATCTATGCCGACGAGGCTTTGTGGGCCGCGCAGGTGCAGCCCCAAAAGAAGGCTTCTACACTGCGGCAACGTGACGCTATAGCGCTTATCGACGCCGCCGCCTCCGTCATGCGCGCCGCCCTCAAGGTCGGTGGCACGAGCTTCGATTCCTTATACGTCAACGTCAATGGTGAGTCGGGGTATTTTGAGCGATCCCTGCACGCGTATGGGCGCACCGGAGCGCCGTGCGACAGGTGCGGAACCGAGCTGGTGCGCGTCGTAGTGGGTGGTAGATCCACCCATTTTTGCCCCCGCTGCCAGACCTATTAATGGATCGATAGGGGATGCATAGCGTTTAATACTCTCCATGGAATTTCTTGAGAACGCTGTGACAACGTTCAATGACTCAGTCTGGACCTATCTGATCCCGTGGATCTTGATCGCTGCCGGACTCTTTTTTGGTTTCCGTACCGTTTTGGTGCAAATCCGAATGGTGCCGGAAATGTTCAAGGCCGTGGTTGAGCGCCCGAAGGGCGTCGGTCGCGACGAAGACGAGGACTACGGCGGCATTTCTGCTTTTAAGGCCTTCACCATTTCGGCGGCGTCGCGCGTGGGCACCGGCAACGTGGCTGGTGTGGCCGTGGCCATCTCCGTTGGCGGCCCGGGTTCTGTCTTCTGGATGTGGCTCATTGCGATTCTGGGCGGTGCGACTGCGTTTGTCGAGTCCACCCTGGCGCAGGTGTGGAAGGTCCGCGAGGGCTCCGCTTATCGCGGTGGCCCGGCCTACTACATGAAGCGCGGTCTAGGCTGGGGCCCGCTGGCTGCGATTTTCTCGGTGGCTATCGCGTTTACCTTCGGCTTTGTCTACAACGCTTTCCAGACCAACGCGATTGCTGACTCCATCGCGTTCTCCTTCGGCCGCGAGGACACCATGTTCCGCGCTATCGTCGGCCTGATTGTGGCTGCTGTGGCTGCACTCATCATCTTCGGTGGCGTGCAGCGCATCGCGAACATCACCCAGGTCATCGTTCCTTTCATGGCTATTGCTTATCTGCTCATCGGTGGCTTCGTGGTGATTACGAACTTCGACAAGGTGCCGGGCATGATTGGCGACATCATCGGCCACGCCCTCGGCTTCAAGGAGATCGCCGGTGCTGGTTTGGGTACCGCGATGATGAAGGGTATCCAGCGTGGTCTGTTCTCCAACGAGGCCGGTGAGGGTTCTGCTCCTAACGCAGCTGCCACCGCAACGGTGTCCCACCCAGTTAAGCAGGGCCTCGTGCAGACCTTGGGCGTCTACTTCGATACCTTGGTGGTCTGTTCCATCACGGCGTTCATTATTTTGCTCGGCCCGTCCATTGCTTATGGTGAGGACGCTGAGGGTGTTTCCCTGACCCAGGCGGCTTTGGCTTCTGAGGTCGGTAACTGGGGCATTCACTTCGTGACCTTCATCCTCTTCTTCCTAGCTTTCTCTTCAATTCTCGGCAACTACTACTTGGCAGAGTCCAACGTTGAGTACCTGACCCGCAGCAAGGTTGTCCTCAACATCTTCCGCTTGGTCGTGCTTTTCTTCGTGTGGTTCGGTGCGGTCGGCTCCCTCCCGTTCGTCTTCGCACTGGCCGATACCGGCGCTGCGACGATGGTCTTCCTCAACATCCTGGCTATCGTTCCGCTCTCAGGCGTGGCCATCAAGCTGCTCAAGAACTACAACGAGCAGCGCCGTAAGGGCATCGATCCCGTCTTCCACCGCGACATGTTGCCGGAGCTCAAGAACGTTGAGTGCTGGGACGGCTCTGACCCAGTTACCCGCCGCAGTCCGGAGGACCGCCAGCGCCTGCAGCACCAGTACGACCTGGGCGACCACTCCAACTTGAGGGAGTACTAAATGGAGCGCATGACTGCGTTTGTCCACGGTTCGGTCCAGGGTGTGGGCTTCCGCTGGTGGACGCGTTCGCGCGCTTTGGAGCTAGGCCTTGCCGGCCATGCCACCAACTTGGCTGATGGCCGCGTGCAGGTGGTGGCGGAGGGCCCATGCGTCGACTGCAAGCGTTTGCTCGAGTTGCTGCGCGAGGAGCCTTCAACCACTCGCCGCCCGGGCGTGGTCACCACCGTGGTGGAGCAATGGTCGACGCCGCGGGGCGAAAGCGGATTCATCGAACGCTAGCGCCGTAGTAGTTGCTAAACTTTCACGAATGCACCTCAAATCGCTCACGCTCAAAGGCTTTAAGTCTTTTGCGTCTGCGACGAACCTAAAATTCGAGCCCGGTATCTGTGCCGTTGTGGGGCCCAATGGCTCGGGCAAGTCGAACGTCGTTGACGCCTTGGCGTGGGTAATGGGCGAAGGCAGCGCCAAGACCCTGCGCGGCGGCAAGATGCAGGACGTCATCTTCGCCGGAGCGGGCGACCGCAAGGCGCTGGGGCGCGCCGAGGTCACGCTGACCATCGATAACTCGGATGGCGCGCTGCCCATCGACTATTCTGAGGTCTCCGTTACCCGCCGCATGTTCCGCGACGGCGCCAGCGAATACGAAATCAACGGCTCTAAAGCCCGTTTGATGGACATTCAGGAGCTGCTATCTGATTCAGGCATCGGCCGTGAGATGCACATCATCGTCGGCCAGGGAAAGTTGGCGGAGATTCTTGAATCGCGCCCTGAGGACCGCCGCGCCTACATCGAAGAGGCCGCCGGCGTGCTCAAGCATCGCCGCCGCAAGGAGAAGGCGCAGCGCAAGCTTACTGGCATGCAGGCCAACTTGGATCGCCTCCAGGATCTTACCGACGAGCTGGGAAAACAACTCAAGCCGCTGGCGCGTCAAGCAGAGGCAGCCAAGCGCGCCGCCACGGTGCAAGCAGATCTGCGCGACGCGCGCCTGCGGATCGCCGGCGACCAAGTAGTCCAACTGCGCAAGAAGTTCGCCGACGCCAAGCACCAGGCTGCCATGCTGGCGGAGCAGGTCGCCGAAAT
Source organism: Corynebacterium sp. HMSC06C06 (assembly GCF_001807295.1). Classification (NCBI taxonomy): domain Bacteria; kingdom Bacillati; phylum Actinomycetota; class Actinomycetes; order Mycobacteriales; family Corynebacteriaceae; genus Corynebacterium; species Corynebacterium sp. HMSC06C06. The sequence continues at coordinate 124,533 of NZ_KV788505.1, read as the reverse complement.
CACCGAGCAGCTTGAGGAAGCCTCCGGCGTGCAGCTCGAAATCGAGGCTGAGCTCGGCGAGACCACCCCCAAAGCCGAGGCCGCTCAGAAGCTGTGGTTTGACCTTTCGACCCTTTCCGAGCGAATCTCCGCGACCCAGCGCATCGCCGCCGAGCGTGCCAGCAATGTCGGCGCGCAGGTCGCCTATGCAGGTCAAGACCCCGAGGAACTCGAGGCCCGCGCACTCCGCGCAGATGAGGAGCACGCGGAGCTGCTCATGGTCGCCGAGGAGGCCGCTGAGCGCCTCGAAGGTATTCGCGAGGAAGTCGCGGAGCGCCGCGCAGCCTTCGAAGAGGCCGAAAAAGAACACATGGCGCAGCTGCGAGCCATCGCGGACCGCAGAGAGGGCGTCGTCAGGCTCATCGCCGCTGAGGAGAACCTGGCAAGCCAGGTCACCGCAGCAGAGGAAGAGCTGCAGCGCCAGGAAGAGACCCTGCAGTCCACCAAGTCTCGCACGCGCACGGCGCAGGCCGAGGCAGACGATGTCGCCGACAAACTCCGAGCGCTCAATGCCGAGCGCGAGCCTCTCGAAGAGGCGCACGTGCGCGCTGCCAGCGAGTCGAGCGCCGCCGACAAGCGCCTCGAGCAGCTGCGCGACGGCCAACGCGAACGCGAGCGCGCCGTTTACACCCTGCGCTCGCGTATCGATACCCTGGCGCAGACGGCGCCTGAGCACATCGACCTGGGCGAGGACTTCCAGCCGCTGGCAAACTTCATCTCCACCAAACACGAGACCGCCGTCGCGGCAGCATTGGGTGCCTTTGCTGAGGCCCAAGCCGGCGAGGTCACCGACAGTGTCGTTGAAAGCCTCAACAACGCCACGCGCACCCCGCTCATTGACATCGCCAGCAACGCTGCCACACAGTGGCGCTTGGACTCCGCCCTTCCCTCCACGGCCACGTGGCTGCTCGACGAAGTAGTGCTGGTGCCGGAGGTGCAAGCTGCGGTCACACGCCTGCTTTCCGACGTCGTCCTGGTCCAGGATCTCTCCGCCGCCCGCGAGGTGGTGCGCGAGGACCCGCGCCTGCGCGCTGTGACCCCGGAAGGCCTGCTGGTGGGCGAGGGCTGGGTCGAGGCCGGCACCGGCGCTTCCTCCACAGTGGAGGTCTCCGCCCGCATCGCGGAGGCTGAGTCCCAGCTGGAGTCCGCGACGCAGGAGCTTGAGGAGCTCTCCGGCACGTTGGAGGGCGCCAAGATTGCAGCTGACGAAGCCCGCGTTGCCGCGGCGTCGGCTAAAGCTGCTCTCCGCGAGCACGACACTGAGGTCGAGGCCTGGCGCCGCGACCACCAGCGTCTTCTCAAGCAGCACGAGGTCAACAAAGCCGAACACGAGAAGGCTGCCGCGCGCGCAACCGACATCGAGGTCAAACTCGCGGAGCTGCGCGAGCAACTCGCCGAAGCTCGGGACCGCCTCGCGCGCGTCGACGCGGACGAGCACGACAACGAGCCTTCCTCCGCCGAGCGCGACTCCGCGTCGACGGCACTCGAGCAGGTCAAAGCTATGGAGATGGAAGCTCAGCTCGCGGCCCGCACCGCCCAGGATAGGGTGGGCCAGGCTGCGGGCAAGGGGGACGCGCTGCGTCGTCAAGCAGAGCATGAACGTCAGGCAAAAGCCCGCCATGAGCAGGCGATGGCACGTCGCAAAGCGCAAGCTGCTTTGGCTGGCGCGGTGTCCAAGCACGCCCAGGACCTGGCTACCCGCGCGGCCCATGCCTTGGAGCGTGCCACCGCCGAGCGCGATGACTTGGTCAACCAGCGCAACGTCTTGAACGCCCGCTTGCAGTCCGCGAAGCAGCACGTCTCTGCCACCCGCCAGCAGCTCGACCGCCTGACCTCCAATGCGCATGACTCGGAGATTGCGCGATCCCAGGCACAGGTGCGTGCCGATGAGGCGGAAGCGAAGATTGTAGAGCAGCTCGGGATCGCTATCCCGGACCTGCTCAAGGACTACACCCCGGGCGAGGACTTCGACCGCGGCGCCGAGACCGCGCGCCTGAAGCAGGCGGAGAAGGACCTCAACTCATTGGGTAAGGTCAACCCGTTAGCGCTGGAGGAGTACAAGGCGTTGGAGGAGCGCTACTCCTTCTTGTCGACGCAGCTTGACGATGTCATCCAGGCCCGCAAGGATCTCTCGGGGGTTATTGAGGATGTCGATAAGCAGATACTGCAGCTGTTCACTGATGCCTGGAAAGACGTGGAAGCGGAGTTCCCGAAGGTCTTCCAGACGCTGTTCCCAGGCGGTGAGGGACGCCTGATTTTGATGGAGCCGGACGACATGTTGGCTACCGGAATTGAGGTGGAAGCCCGTCCGCCGGGCAAGAAGGTCAAGCGTCTGTCCTTGCTCTCTGGTGGTGAGAAGTCTTTGACGGCGTTGGCAATGCTGGTGGCGATTTTCCGCGCGCGACCGAGCCCGTTCTACGTGATGGATGAGGTTGAAGCCGCGCTTGACGACGTCAACCTCCGACGCCTCATCGCCCTTTTCGAGGAGCTGCGCAAGGACTCGCAGCTGATTGTGATCACGCACCAGAAGCCGACGATGGACGTGGCTAACGTCTTGTACGGCGTGACCATGCGCGGCGACGGTGTCACGCGCGTGATTTCCCAGCGCATGAGTCCAGCCGGCGCTGCGCCGGGAACTGACGCTGCGGCCCAGGACGCCACCCGCCTGGGCGTCGACGCGCCGCGCGGACCTGCCGCTGTTGACGGCGCAGGAGATACTGACGGCAATTAATGTACGGCAAGTGGTGCCCGATGGGGTTAAGCCTGGCACTATAGAGGGCATGAATACTATCTCGTGGATTCTTATTGCCGTAGCTGTCATTGTGGTGCTGGCTATCGTGCTGATAGTTGTTGGCAAGAAGCGTGGTGATTCGAAGAAGGTTTCCTTCGAAAAGCCCGCCGAGGAAGCACCGAAAGAGCTGACCCAGGAGCAGAAGTCTGGCAACTACCAGGCTAAATCCGGTTTTAACTTCGCTCCGGCTGGTAGCGATGCCGACAAGCAGCCAGAAAAGGTTCCTGCTGCTCAGCCTGTAGCCCAGCCTGAGGCAAAGCCTGCAGAGGTGTCAGCCGAGCCAAGCGATACCCGCGATGCAACCGAGCTCGCCAATGCCCAGCTCGCAGACGAGGACGTAGAGGCTCCTGTAGCCGAGCCAACCACTGAGCCGGCAGCTGAGTCGGTTGAGCCAGAGGCTGTTGAGCCAGAGGCTGAGGAGACTCCAGAGGTTGACTCCACCGAGACCGTCGAAGAGGACACGGTTTCAGTCGAACCTGTGGCGGAAGATGAGCCAGTCGCGCAAGACGTGCCAGACCTTCCAGAGGCAGAGGAAGCGGCTGTCGCTGCGGAAGCGCAGACTGCGGGCGCTGAGGCCGCTCTTGATGCTGAGCCGGAGGAACTGCAGGTCTCCAAGGACGCTGAAGTTATTCCAGCGCCGTCCGAACCAGATGCTGACATCGAGCCGGCAGGCGGCCGCCTGGGCCGCCTGCGCGGCCGCCTGTCCCGGTCCCAGAACGCTATTGGTCAGGGCCTCTTGGGCATCCTGTCTGCAGGCGACCTCGACGAGGACGCCTGGGAAGAAATCGAAGACACCCTCATCATGGCAGACCTGGGCACCAAGTCCACGCTGAAGGTCACCGAGTCCCTGCGCGACAAGATCGCTGAGCGCGGCGTGTCCAGCGAGGAAGAAGCACGCGCGATGCTGCGTGAGTCCCTCATCGAGGCCGGCCACCCAGAGATGGACCGCTCTATCAAGGCCATGCCAAACGAGGGCAAGCCGGCCGTCATCATGGTCGTCGGCGTCAACGGCACCGGCAAGACCACGACCACAGGCAAGCTGGCTCGCGTACTCGTCGCCATGGGCCACAAAGTGTTGCTGGGCGCGGCCGATACCTTCCGCGCTGCTGCCGCCGATCAGCTGGAGACCTGGGGTCGCCGCGTCGGCGCCACGACCGTTCGCGGCAAGGAGGGGGCTGACCCCGCATCCGTTGCTTTCGATGCCGTGGCAGCCGGCGTCGACCAGGGTGTCGACGTGGTACTCGTCGACACCGCCGGTCGTCTGCACACCTCCGTCGACCTGATGGATCAGCTGGGTAAGGTCAAGCGCGTCGTCGAGAAGAAGACCGAAGTAGACGAGGTGCTGCTGGTGCTCGACGCCACCGTCGGCCAGAACGGCCTGACCCAGGCTCGCATTTTCCGCGAGGTCGTGGACATCACCGGTGTTGTCCTCACCAAGCTTGACGGCACGGCCAAGGGCGGCATTGTGTTCCAAGTACAGGAGGAACTCGGTGTGCCGGTCAAGTTGGTTGGCCTTGGCGAGGGGGCCGATGACCTGGCTCCATTCGAGGTCGAGGGCTTTGTCGACGCTCTGCTAGGGGAGAAGTAGCAGCGTCGTTGCACTAATGCGTGAAAAGCCGCCGGGAAAACCCGGCGGCTTTTTCTGTACCTATTTTGCTTCTAATATCGAGTAGCCGTTAGAATTTTGGGAAAGAGGGCGTCGAAAAGCGCAGCTCCTGCGGTGTTTTTCTGGCAACCTAAAACGTCCCAGCGTCACCTTGGGCACAGAAACAATGTGCTTTGACCTTAACCACAGTGGTACTGTGGTTAAGTATTATTTTTTGCACGCTCAAAGTTATAAATCTCTAAACAATGGTTCGTGAGGCTAATCTTTCGTGACACTTCTTTATGTTGTCCTCCTCGCAGCTTTGGCAGTGGTTCTTGCCCCGGTGACTGTCAGGGTCGCCGATCGCGCCGCCGGCTATCCGCTAGCCGGCATTTTTGTTGTGGCGGCAGTTCTCCTTGCTAAAGAATTCGGAACTCTATCCGAGGGCAAAGAAATTTCCTTTAGCCGCACCTGGGTTCGCGATGTCGTGGACTTAGGCATCGACGTCAATTTCGCCCTCCGCGGCGATGCCCTCGGCGTTTTCTTCGCCATGCTGGCACTCGTTATCGGTGCGGTGGTATTTACCTATTCGGCGGCCTACCTTCCTGCGGGCAAAGGCAACGTCAGCTTCTATACGCTGATGACTGCCTTTACAATGTCCATCCTGCTGCTAGCTCTGGCGAACGACGTCATTTTGCTGTTCCTCGCCTGGGAGCTGGTGTCCTTGGCGTCGTTTATGCTCATTGCTCGCTCCGGCAAGGCAGGTGAGGCAGGCTCGCAGCGCACCTTGATTCTTACCTTCATCGGCGGCCTGACCCTGCTTGCTGCCGTGGCGATTGCCGCGACTGCGGCGGGAACCACGAATCTGGAGGAGATCCTTGCCTCCGGCGTGTGGGCACAGCGCCCTGGTCTTACTGCCGGTGTTGCCGTCCTGATTGCGTGCTCGGCGTTTACCAAGGCAGCGCAGTTCCCCTTCCACTTCTGGCTCCCCGAAGCCATGGCAGCTGCGACCCCGGTCTCGGCCTTCCTGCACGCGGCCGCAGTGGTTAAGGCGGGCGTTTACCTGCTTATTCGTTTCTCCACTATCTTCCACGACGTGGCGGTATGGAACTGGTTGCTGATCGTGGTCGGCATGGGCACCGCGGTGATGTCCGCGGTCTTTGCCGTGCAGAAGACGGACCTGAAGAAGCTCACCGCTTATTCCACGGTCTCGCACTTGGGCTGGATTGTGGCCACCATCGGCGTCGGAACGCCATTCGCTATCACCGCGGCCCTCGTGCACACGCTGGCTCACGCGCTGTTTAAGTCCTCTATCTTTATGCTGATCGGTGTAGTCGACCACGAGGCCGGCTCCCGAGACATCCGCCGTCTGGGCGTGTTGTGGAACAAGATGCCATTCACGTTTGCCTCGATGGCTATCGGCGCGGCGTCGATGGCCGCAGTTCCGCCGCTTCTGGGCTTTGTCTCGAAGGAAGGCATGCTGACTGCCTTTGAAGAGGCTCCAATCGGTGGGGCAGGGCAGGTCATCTTGCTGCTCGTCGCCGCGATTGGCGCGTTCTTTACCTTCACGTATTCCGCGAAGATTGTCTTCGGCGCCTTTTTCGACGGTCCGCGCAACATGTCCAAGGTCCACGAGGCGCCTGTTCGCCTGTGGCTTCCGGCTGCGCTGCCGGGCTTTATGTCCCTGCCGCTGGTGTTCTTCCTGGGCACCTTCGACAAGCCTTTGGACTTGATGGCCGGTTCTGTCGGTATGCATTCCCACGCACACCTGGCTTTGTGGCACGGCATTAATGTTCCGCTGATCATCTCCACCGTGGTCCTACTCGCGGGTATCGCGGGAGTCTTCGTGCGCAAGCAGCTGTGGGCCGCGTTTGAGGGCACCAAGCTGGTGCCGCGCACCGGTAACGAAATGCTCAACCTCGTGCAGAAGTGGGCCACCTCCATCGGCCGCTTTGTAGGCCGCATGTCGGATACTCACAACCCTTCGCGCCTCATGCTTCCGATCGTCTTGCTGCTCATCATCTTGGCGGCCGCGGGGCTCATCAGCGAGGGCGTCGACGGCGTCGCTCTGGCGCCCCGCGTCGATGGCCTGGACAACCCTTGGGATCTGCTGCCGCTCTCCATCGTGGCGCTGTCCATGATTGGCCTCGTCCGCACCCGCAACCGTCTTACGGGTGCTGTGATGATCGGCATTGCCGGTACCGGCGTGACCCTGCAGATGTTCCTGCTGGGCGCGCCCGACGTCGCCCTCACACAGTTCACCGTTGAGGCACTGTCGGTCATCGTCATGATGATGGTCCTGCGCTACCTGCCGGAGAAGTTCCACCCAGTGCAGGACACCTCACGTAAGGCTGGCTCGATTGTGATCGCAGTCTTCGCTGGTGTCGCCGCATTCCTCGGCGTTTGGGGCCTGATGGGTCGCCACGAGCGCTCGGACCTTGCCATGTGGTACTTGAACAACGCTCCGGATATCACCGGCGGCGACAACGTCGTGGCCACCATCATCGTTGAGTTCCGTGCACTCGATACCTTGGGTGAGCTTTCGGTTCTGGGTATGGCCGCAGTGGTTATCGCAGCGGTCACTTCGACGCTGCCGCGTTTCCCGTTCACCTCGGGTACTCGTCCGGCGCCGTTTGGACAGTCCCAGCTCAACTCCGTTCCGCTGCGCAAGGGCATTGCGATTGTTATCCCGATTCTGGTCATCATGTCCGTGGTTGTGTTCTACCGCGGCCACCAGGCCTCGGGCGGTGGCTTCCCGGCGGCGCTGATTATGGGCGCGGCTATCGGCTTAACCTACCTCTCGCGCGGTTCGGACGAGATTGTCTTCGGCCGCATGACCCCGATTCATCTGACAGGCATCGGCATCATCGTTGCGCTGACAGCCGGTTTCATCGGCTACATCCCGCATCACGGCGAGCCGGGCGGCTTCCTCACCGCCATCCACGGCCATGCTCTGGGGCAACACTGGACCACGTCGCTCATCTTCGATCTCGGTATCTACCTGGCAGTGCTGGGTATGCTCACCATGGCCATCAACGCTTTGGGTGGCTACCTGCGCCCAGGTACTGAACGTGACTACCTGCCGTGGGTCCACGACGATGATTCCGCGTTGCCTACGACCCCACGCGTGGTGCTTGACGACGTCGATGATCCTTACCCCGAGCCCATCAATCCCTCGAGCAACCCCTTGGCGCTGCTCAACAAATCGGAAGCTCGAACCAAGAAGGAATCCCCTCGCACTATTCGAAAGAGGGGCGAGGATAACTAATGATTCTTGCACTGACTATTGCACTGCTCATCGGCTCTGCTGTCTACCTCATTCAGCAGCGTGGCCTGGTCCACATCGTGTTGGGCATGATGGCCTTCGGTCACGGCGCGAACCTGACTCTTCTGGCAACGGGGGTGTACTCCTACCGCGGTGAGTCCTTCCCATCGCAGGTACCAGCTGACCAGATGGCGGATCCGCTGCCGCAGGCCTTCGTGCTGACCGCCGTGGTCATTTCCATGGCGACCTCGACGATTTTGCTCACCATGGCCGCTATGGGCGCCAATGATGACACGGACATCGTGGAGCCGGTTGATGACAACACTATTGACCACGCGTTCTCCACGCTGGGTCGTGATTCTAAGAATCGAGAGATTTTGCAGCGTTCTGCCAACAAGATGGATCGCCTGAAGGAACTTGACCAAGCTGAGGAAGGGGAGAAGTAATGGCTGAACTCGTCAGTGCACTGTTGCCGCTGTTCCCAGCGGTGCCCCTCGTCGCTGCGGCGTTGGCTCTGCTCGCGCCGTGGCGCGGCGTGCGCGATTCCATCATGCTTGTCATCCCCGGCGTGGGCATTTTCGCGGGCTTCGCGTTGCTGTTATACACCATGAACAATGGCGTCGTGGCGCACACGGTTGGTTTGTATCCAGGCAACGCCGGTATCGCGTTTGCTGCGGATACCTTCTCCGCCTTGATGATCGTCACCACGATGATCGTGGCCTTCGGCGCCAACTGGTTCGCCATCGTGGGCGGCGAGACCAAGTCACGCTATTACGCGTCGCTGACCCTCATCCTAGTCACCGGTGTGTGTGGCGCCTTGCTGACTGCGGACCTCTTCAACTTCTTCGTGTTTATCGAGGTCATGCTGTTGCCGTCTTATGGCCTCATCACCATGTCGGGTACGTGGTCTCGCCTTGCTGCGGGCCGCGCGTTCGTGTTGGTCAACCTCTTTGCGTCCACTTTGCTGGTGGTCGGCGTCGGCTACATTTACTCGGTTACGGGCGTGGTGAACCTCGCGGCGCTCGAGAGCGCAGCCGCGGGTAACGGCCCAGTGACCGTCGCTTCCGGCATCGTGGTCATCGCCATCGCGGCGAAGGCCGGCGTGTTCCCTGTACAGTCTTGGCTGCCACGCACGTACCCCGGAACCTCCGCCGCTGTTATGGGCTTGTTCTCGGGCCTGCATACTAAGGTCGCGGTCTACATGCTCTACCGCCTCTGGGTCCACCTCTTTGACATGGACCAGCGCTGGGGCACCCTCATCATCGTGGTCATGATTGTCTCCATGATCATCGGTGCCTTCGGCGGTATGGCCGAGAACTCGATCCGTCGCGTGCTGGGCTACCAAATGCTCAACGGCATGCCGTTCATCCTCGTGATGATGGCATTTACCACCCACGACCCGCAGCGCGCTCTGGGCGCGGGCATCCTGTACACCATCCACCACATGCTCACCGTGGGATCGTTGATTCTGGCCTCGGGTGCCATCGAGGAGACCTACGGCACGGGCCTGCTCTCCAAGCTGTCGGGCCTGGCTCGCCGCGACCCGATCATCGCCTGGATTTTCGCAGCCGGTGCCTTTTCCGTGGTGGGCTTCCCGCCGTTTTCCGGTATGTGGGGCAAGGTCCTCATCGTCGTCGAGATTGCGCGCACCGGTGACCTATGGGCATGGATTGTCATCGCCGTCATCATCATTGCATCCTTCGCCGCCTTCCTGTCGATGCTGCGCGTGTGGCGCGAGGTCTTCTGGGGCAAGGATCTGCCGAAGGAAAAGGTCCCCGCTGAGCTCATCATCCGCAAGAAGCTGATGGCGCCGTCGGCTGCGCTCATCATGGGCTCGCTCACCATGTTTATTTTGGCGGGCCCAGTCATCGACGTCACGATGCACGCCGCCGAGGACCTGCTCGACACCGAGGCCTACACTCAAGCTGTGCTTGGCGACGCCCCCGTTGCCCTGCCGGACATCGACTCCACCCAGGGAGGTCGCTAAATGAAACTCTTCTTTCACTCCTGCGTGTATGCGCTGTGGCTGGTGAAGGAAATCTTCGTCGCTGGCTTTGGACTGGCGGCTGAGTCCTTCAAGCCAAAGAACAATTACCACCCAGTCGTCGTGCGCTACCCGCTGCGCGTGACGGGCGCGTGGGAAATCTTCTGGTTTACATCCTCCATTACCGCTACCCCTGGCACGCTATCGCTGGGCCTGCGCGAGCCGGTGGCCGAGGGCTTGCCGCGCATCGTGCTCGTCCAAGCCGTCATGGGCGACGACCCAGTCGAGATCATGGAATCCTTGGCCGACATGGAAGAGCGCCTCGCCCCGCACGTTAAAGAGCTGGACTACGGCGTTCCCGGCCAGAGTGACACCAAGGTACTCGACCCGGCTTTCTACGAGTACCCACTCGAGACGCTCGGTCGTCACATGCGCGCGCCGGACATCGCGCAGGTTGAGGACACTCCGCTTCCTGCCGACGAGACTGAGAAGTATTCCGTGTGGCCATTGCGCCCTGAAAGGAAAGGCGAATAATGCTGGATTTCGCGCAATTTAGTGCTTTCGAATGGGTCATTTTCGTCTGCATCTTCATCATGGGCGGCGCCCTTGCCTCCGCGTTGCTTCTAGCTCTGCGCTCCCGCGACGAGCTGACCCGCACGGTCATGTCAGACATGGCCTTCTATGGCATGCTTTGCATGTACATCGCGTGGACGTTCACGAACCACGCGTCGATTCTCTACGACATTGCCATGCTGGCGGCTATCGCGGCCGGCGTGCTCCCGACGCTGTCGATGGCGCGCATCATCTCGAAGGGACGTCGATAAGCATGGCGATTTACGAGATTATCGCATCCATCCTGCTCATCGTGGCCACCATCCTCGTGGTCGCCACCGCAATTGCACTCTGGCGCGCTCCTGACGCCTTGACCCGAGTCAATCTGCTTGGGCCCACCGTCGGTCTGGCTGTGCCGCTTTTGCTCGTGGCGAAACTCATCGTGGACTTCTCGGAAAACGGCTTTTCGCTGTGGTCGCTGGTGCGCGTGCTCATCGCGTGCTTCGGTGTCTGGATTATCGGCTCCGTGGGCTCGTTCTACATGGGCCGTTCGATTTATGGAGTCACCGTCACGGACGTGAAGTACGCTCGCCGTGTTCATAAAAAACTGCGCACTGTCAAGGCCGACGAAGACGAGTTCTAACTGACCCCTTGTCTTTTCAATAGAAAAGATGTGGAAGACGACGACAGATCAAGTAATTGCCGCTTCCGGCAACTCCTCATGAGCCCAGGCATGGCGCTCTTCTACGGCGGAATGTCGGGGCGTCGTCAAGTGCTCAACATGATGATGCCTTTCGGAGTCGTGGCCGTGGTCCCCGTCATCTACGTCTTGTGGGGCTGGTCCATGTCCTACGGCTCCCGGTCCGTCGCTGGCCTCTTCGGCAGCCCTTTCCAACTCTTCGGCCGCAGCGGCCAAAATCGTAGACGACGCGGGCAACTACGTCGAGGGCGCCTCTGGCTACCCGAACGTCATCGATATTGCCTTCCAAGTCACCTTCGCCATCATCTCCACCGCTCTCATTTCCGGCGCGCTGGCTGGCCGTGTGAAGTTCTCCGCGTGGCTCTTGTTTACTAGCCTGTGGACCACCATCGTCTACATCCCGCTGGCACGGCTGCAATGGTCCTAGCGCTGGTCGTAGGCAAGCGTGCGGGTTCCCGGGCAAGCTCGCGCGTCCGCACAGCCTGCCCATGGTGATGCTCGGCGCCGCGCTCCTGTGGTTCGGATGGTTCGGCTTCAACGGTGGATCCGCCTTCGCCGCTGATGGTGTGGCGGGCCTGGCGCTGGTTGCTGACTGATCTGGCGTCTTTACCTGCGACGTCGTCTACGGCCTCAAGCTGTTGGCCGTCCAGGCTGTCATTGCGGTGGTAGCCGTGGCTGTCTCTGCTATTGGCACCTATCTCATTGCCTTGCTTATCAAGACGACCATTGGTTGGAGAATTGATGCAGAAGGCGAGTCTAGCGGAATCGATGTTGCGCAGCACCGTGAGTCCGCTTATGACCTAAGCAGTGGTGGTGACTCCTCCCGTGGGCGCATGGGCGCTACTATTAACGGGCAGGGAAACACTTCCACGTTGGGCACTGCGCCCGTTATCCCGCCGCGTACCGAAGTCAAGGAGTAAGACATGAAACTCATTACCGCTGTTGTTAAGCCTTTTACGCTGCCCGATATCCGTGAAGCACTGGAGCAGCTCGAGGTTCATGGCCTTACCGTTACCGAGACCCAAGGCTTTGGCCAGCAGCGCGGTCACAGCGAGGTCTACCGCGGCGCCGAATACGCTACCGACTTTGTTCCGAAGGTCAAGCTGGAGATCGTGGTCTCCGATGAGTCCGTCGACGAGATTATTAACGCCGTCGTGGAGGCCGCCTACACCGGCAAGATTGGCGACGGCAAGATCTGGGTAACCCCAGTTGAGGACGTCATCCGAGTCCGTACTGGCGAGCGCGGCGAAGCTGCTGTTTAAGATGCACAACGCCGCCCAGCTTCGCGCACAAGCGTATGAAGCGGCGCTCGCATTAACCAAGACCCTGGAGTTGCCAGAGGGGACTGCCCTCGCAGCTACAGGGTCTTTTGCGCGCCGCGAGATGACGCCGTATTCCGACCTCGACTTCCTCCTCATTCACGCGGATGGCACGGAGGTTGATGAGGACGCGGTGGCAGATATTTGGTACCCCATTTGGGAGGCCAAATACCACTTGGATTATGCCCTGCGCACCCCTACCGAGTGTGCGGAAATCGCTGGGGCCGATCCCGCGGCAGGTTTCGCGCAACTGGATCTGTCCTACGTGGCGGGGAACAAGGCGCTTGTCGACGAAGCGCGCGCCAAGATTATTTCCCAGTGGCGGATTTTGCTGCAGAAGCACTTTGACTCTTTTCTCAACACTGCCATCGCGAGGTGGCGGCGGTCCGGAACGCTGGCAACGATGACCAACCCGGATATCAAGAACGGCCGCGGTGGCTTGCGCGATATTCAGTTCATCAGGGCCTTGGCATTGGGTAACTTGGCAGATACCCCGCGTTTGGAATCTGAGCGCGACCTGCTGCTGGATGTTCGCACTCTGCTGCATGTTCACGCCCACCGGCACCGCGACCTGCTCGACCCTGAGTTTGCGGCCGAAATTGCGGAGGAGCTGGGCTTTGTAGATCGCTACGAGCTTTCGGCTGCGGTGGTCAAGGCGGCGTCGACAGTGGATAAGGCCATGGAGAGGGCATTGGCCACAGCACGGGGCGTCGTGCGCAGGCGCCAGCGCCTCGGTAGCCGCAAACCACTCGATGTCGGTGTTGTGGATAGTGGCGGTTACGTCACATTGGCCCGTAATGCAGATCGCGATGATCCGGGCCTCGGGCTGCGCGTGGCCGCGGCATCAGCGCGGACCAACCGCCCTATCGAACCAGGTGTATGGAAGTTGTTGCCTGCATCGCCTGAGCTACCGCAGAGGTGGAAAGCTGCCACTACCGACGCCTTTTTTACCATCTTGTCTTCTCCCACAGACACACCTCGTCTGATTCAGGAATTAGATCGGGTAGGGATGTGGGAGAAACTCGTTCCCGAATGGGCTCATATTCGTGGCATGCTGCCCCGCGAGCGTAGCCACGCACACACGGTGGACTACCACACGATGCTGACGGTGGCGCGGTGCGCCGAGGTGCGCACCACTGTCGCCCGCCCAGACCTTCTCCTGCTCGCGGCGCTCTACCACGACATTGGCAAGGGCTACGACCGCCCCCATGCCGCCGTCGGAGCGGAGATGGTGGCCAAAGCTGCCGCTAAGATGCGATTAAACTTGGCGGATCGCTCTCGAGTGCAAACCCTAGTAGCTGAGCACACGACGCTAGCCAAACTGGTTTCTCGAATGGATCCTTGCTCAGATGAGGCGCGCGATAAGCTGCTCGCGGCAGTCCATTATGACTACCTCACGCTGTCCCTGCTCCTCGTCTTGACCAAAGCCGATGCCGAATCTACAGGGCCTAATGTATGGAACCCGCGTTTAGAGTCCGGAATAAAGGTCTTGAGCGAGCGTGCTTTTGACCAGTTGGAAGCGCTCACACCCACTAAACCGGTGGTTTACGCCGACGAGGAAATAGCTTTGAGCACTGACTATGAAGAGCGCACGCTCACCGTGACGTGGCGGGGCAAATACCAGCGCGAAGTCGTTCGTCCTTTGGCGCTCATCGCGGCGCTGGGCTGGACCATTGTGTCTTCGCGGATGGCGCGCGTTTCGGATGCGCAAGGGGAGGGGTTTGCCGCGGAGTTCGATGTGCGCACCGTGGCGGAGAGCTTCGATGCCGCGGCGGACGAGGCACGGTTTATCCAGTCTTATAAATCAGGCGTATTCACGGTACTACCGGAGATTGACGGGGCGCCGACCACTGCGATGTGGACCGGCGGGGTGTTCGAGGTTCGCACAGTGGAGCGCACCGGTGTGCTGGGACACGTGCTGGCGAAGCTACCGGACTGTGAGTGGATCACCAGCTATGTTCCGGGTGCCACGATGGTCCTGCACGCGAAGCCGCTTGGCGACGTCCCCCGCGCGACATTGGTCAGGAATGTGACCCAAGCGCTTGTGAGCGGCTAAGCTGGGGGAGTTAAAAATTACCCGAGATTCTGAGGGAGCACTCACTCGTGTTTGAGTCACTGTCCGATCGCTTGCAAACAGCCTTGTCAGGTCTGCGTGGCAAGGGCAAGCTGACCGAGGCCGACATCAATGCCACCGCCCGCGAGATTCGTCTCGCGCTGCTGGAGGCCGACGTCTCGCTCACCGTCGTCCGTGCCTTCATCAAGCGCATCAAGGAGCGCGCCGCTGGCGCAGAGGTCTCCGAGGCGCTGAACCCGGCGCAGCAGGTCATCAAGATCGTCAACGAGGAGCTCGTTGACATCCTCGGTGGCGAGACCCGCCGCCTGCAGTTTGCCAAGAACCCACCTACGGTCATCATGCTGGCCGGTCTGCAGGGTGCTGGTAAGACCACCCTCGCCGGCAAGCTGGCCAAGTACCTGTCCAAGCAGGGCCACACCCCAATGCTGGTGGCTTGTGACTTGCAGCGTCCAGGCGCGGTCCAGCAGCTGCAGATCGTCGGCGAGCGTGCGGAGGTCGCGGTCTTTGCTCCGGACCCGGGTACCTCCATCGATTCCCATGAGCACGAGATGGGCACCTCCCACGGTGACCCAGTCGCCGTCGCCCAGGCGGGTATTGAGGAAGCCAAGCGCTCCCAGCACGACATCGTGATCATCGATACCGCGGGCCGCCTCGGTATTGATGAGACCCTGATGACTCAGGCACGCAACATTCGCGACGCCGTGCACCCAGATGAAGTCCTCTTCGTCATCGACTCCATGATTGGTCAGGACGCAGTCCAGACCGCCGAGGCCTTCCGCGACGGAGTCGACTTCACCGGCGTGGTCCTGACCAAGCTCGACGGTGACGCCCGCGGTGGTGCGGCGCTGTCTATCCGTGAGGTCACGGGTAAGCCCATCATGTTCGCCTCCACGGGCGAGAAACTCCAGGACTTTGACGTCTTCCACCCTGAGCGCATGGCTTCGCGCATCCTGGGTATGGGTGACTTGCTCTCGCTCATCGAGCAGGCTGAGGCCACCCTCGACCACCAGAAGGCCGAAGAAGCTGCTGCCAAGCTGGGCAGCGGCGAGCTCACCCTGAATGACTTCCTGGATCAGATGCTGATGATCCGCCGCATGGGCCCAATCGGCAACCTGTTGAAGATGATGCCGGGCGGCAAGCAGATGAACCAGATGGCAGAGATGGTCGATGAGAAGCAGCTCGACCGCATCCAGGCCATCATTCGCGGCATGACCCCGCAAGAGCGTGAGAATCCGAAGATCCTCAACGCCTCCCGCCGCAAGCGTATTGCGAACGGTTCCGGCGTTTCGGTCTCTGAGGTCAACCAGCTCATCGAGCGCTTCAACGAAGCCAAGAAGATGATGTCCAAGATGGCTGGCCAGTTCGGCATGGGCCCAGGCATGGGCCGTTCTGCGACCAAGAAGAAGGCCAAGGGCCGCAAGGGTAAGAACGGCAAGCGCAAGCCTGCCAAGAATCGTCCACGCGGCGGCATGCCGGGAATGCCGGGAATGCCTGGTGGAATGCCGTCCATGGAGGAACTGCAGAAGCTGCAGAGCCAGATGGGTGGCGGTGGAATGCCAGGAATGCCGGGCATGCCGAAGATGCCCAAGGGGATGGAAAACATCGATCTCAACAACCTCGACTTTGGGCAGGGTAAGAAGTAAATAGATTCCCACCACGAGGGGGCGGATGCGCGTTGCGTGTCCGCCCTTTTTGTCTTTGCCGGTTTGGCCCCTAGATTTTCTACGACTAAAGTTGGATTTAAGAACTTCCGAGTCCAAAGGTCACCGAACGCGCCATGAAGCCCACCCCAGTTGTCCGCCAAGTCCACCATGACATCAACGCGAAGCCCTTCATCGCCATTTGGGAGGTAACACGCGCCTGCCAGCTGGTATGTCAGCACTGCCGCGCCGATGCGCAGCACGAGCCAGCACCTGGACAGCTGACCACGGAACAGGGCAAGGCGCTACTGGACTCCATCGCGAGCTATGACAAACCGCGCCCCATCGTGGTGCTCACCGGCGGCGACCCTTTTGAACGCGGCGACCTCGAAGAGCTCACCGAATACGGCACCTCCCTCGGACTGAATGTGTCGCTGTCGCCATCGGTGACACCGCGTCTCACGCGTGAGCGCCTGGAAGGGCTGCGCGCCGCTGGCGGTTGCGCATTGTCCCTTTCCCTTGATGGTGCTACCGCCGAGACCCACGACTATTTTCGCGGATTTTCGGGCATTTTCGACCAAACTATCAAGATGGCTGAAGTAGTCACGGACGTGGGCTATCGACTGCAGATTAACTCCACCATCACCAAGAACAACGTCAGGGAAGCACCTCAGCTGCTCAAGCGCGTTATTGAAATGGGCGCGAAGCTGTGGAGCGTGTTCTTCCTTGTTCCCACCGGCCGTGGCACTGGTTTGGAAGCGCTGACGCCGCTCGAGCGCGAGGACGCCATGCATTGGCTGCACGACGTCTCCAATCGCGTAGCCATCAAGACCACCGAAGGCCCGCAGTATCGACGCGTCGTCATCGAAGCCCAGCGGGGAATCGAATACGAGGGCGGCGAGCTCTATAAGTTCCTCACTGAGGAAACCGAGCGAGTTCTCGGGCCCGCGGATGCCTCACATACGCGCCGCCCCCGCCCGCCGATGGCCATCAATGCTGGATCCGGGTTCGTCTTCATTGATCACCTGGGCGACGTCTATCCGAACGGCTTCTTGCCCATGCATTGCGGCAACGTCAAGGAGCAAACTCTGCCGGATATCTATGCCAATTCGCCGGTGTTTAAGAAACTGCGAGATCCTGCGCAGTGGTCGGGCAAGTGCGCGGTGTGTGAGTATGCCACCGTCTGCGGCGGCTCGCGCTCGACCGCATTCGCGATGACGGGCGATCCTTTGGCCTCCGATCCCACGTGTGCTTATGTTCCGCTTGCATGGGAAGGTCAGAAGGGCAAGCTTGACGCCGCCACCCACGTTTACAACAGCTAACTTAGACGGCGTCGTTGTTGAGGTAATAAGGGTAGGGAACCGGCTGAGCCGCCTCCGAAGTAGGGGACGCAGTATTCGGCGTCGAAGACTGCGGCGTGGGTTTCGGAGTCGATGATGGGGATTCAGGCGGGTCCTGCTTTTGCTTCTTGCCTTCGAGGAAAGGCTCGATAGCCTTGCGCAGCATGGGGGCTGCGGACTCTGCAAAAGCATTGCTGATGTGGTGCATATCGCGGTACACCATGGTATTTCCGATGACAACGGGGCAAGCGCCGTCCTTGTCGCAGAACCAAGAAGAGGTGTCCAGGGAAATCATGTTGTCATACTCAGACAAGATCTCGGCGCCTGGATCAACAGGGGCATAAACCTCGTCAAAAGTCATGCCGCAACCTTCAATGTCTTCGGTAGCTACGTAGCATTCATCAAACTCGCGGCCTTTACCGGCGTCGTCGAAGCCCCAGGGGTTATCACGCAGACCGAGGAAAGGTATCTTCTCCTCAGCCAAGCGGTTCCAGAATTCGATGTATCCGGCTGGGACGTAGTCCGGACCTTGACCAAGCGGGCCCGAAGGGCGGGTGGTGTTGGAAATGACCAGGGCCGGCTTGGCGTCGACGATGCGGTCAGTGACCATCTCGCCCCACTTGTTGCACTCAGGGGTGACTGTAAGGTCGTCGCCAAGCTCAATCGGACAGTCCTGTCGCAGCATCGGGACAATCTTGAAGTGCATTTCGCGGCCCAGGCGGTCAAGGCCAGCTATCCACTGCTCTGCGTGAGAACCGCCAACCACATAGACTTCAGTCTTTGCTTCACGGTCACCAAATGTGCAAGGTGTGCCGTCGAGGCGTGCGCTAGGTAAGTAATCGGCAGGCATGTCTTGGCCGATGAAACAGAAGGCCACAGCAGTTGGAGGCATAATGCCGCCGACCAAAATAGGGTCTGGCTTAAACTCCACACCCTTCGGGGTTTCAGCGTTCATGGCAAATGCGGCTGCGCCTGGGTACAGCTTTGGATCGAGGTTTTCCGCATTCTCTGAGTAAATGGTGCTCATCCACATCGGTTGGATTAATAGCAGGCCAGCTACACAGACGCTGATAAGCACACCACCAACAGCGCGCAAGGAACCAGGGGTGTGCTTCATCGATGCAATAGCGCTGTTGACTGGAAGATCATCCTTGGTCGGGCGCTTGCGAGCCTGGCGCAGAGGCTTTTCCAGGAAGCGGTGCGTGAGGTCTGCGAGGACCAAGGAAATTGCGATGATAATAATGCCCAGCCACCACGGCGGGGTCTCTAAATCCAATGCCTTTGTGGACAGGATCAACAGTGGCCAGTGCCAGAGGTAGAGCGGGTACGCGACGTCGCCAAGCCAGCGTGCCTTTGGGGAAGCCATGTGGCGGGAAATAGATCCGCCGCCACCCAAGATAATTAGGACAGCGCCGCCGAGCGGAAGCAAGGAAAGCGGTCCCGGGTAAGCGGTGGTCTCTGCGATAACGGCGCCGGTAAAAACCAAGCACACGAGGCCGAGCCCGGTGAAGAAATTGGAGAATCGAGTCGGGATATTCCACTTCGAGCCGTAAATCGCGAGTACGGCGCCGAGCGTTAGCTCCCATGCGCGGGACCACGTGGAGTAGTAGTTAGCGGGCGAACCGTACAGCCCCTCCCGAGATGCATAGGCAAAGGATGCGATCGTAGCGACGATAAGAATGGGGCCAGCGATTTGATTGACAGTGGGGAAGCGCACCTGCTTGAGGCGCTTAGGGTCCTCGGCTGGGCGCAGTTTCATGATGGCCGCGAGAATCAGCGCGAAAACGATGCCCATGATGTAGAACTGGCCCTGCACAGCCATTGACCACATGTGCTGCAGTGGCGAGGTGCTTGCAGAGGCGGCCGTGTAATCAGCGTTTTGTCTCGCTAGTTCCCAGTTCTGGAAGTAGAGCATCGTGGCTGTAATTTGCTGAGCCAGCTCGGTGCGCATGAGTTCCGGCGTGAAAGCGCGTACCAAGAAATAGGTGGCGCCGATAACTAGAACGAGGCTTGGTACGAGGCGCCTGAGCGTGCGCCAAATCGGCCACCATGGATTCAGGGATGCATTTGACTTGGCGGCATAGCGAAGCTGCGAGCCCAAGAAGAAGTAGCCAGAAAGTAGCAAGAAGACATCGACGCCGCCGGACACTCGCCCGACGAATACGTGATAAATAACCACGAGTGCGATGGCGATGCCGCGAAGACCGTCTAGGTCGTAGCGGTAGCGGAAGCTGCGTGGCGAATCTTCAGTCATAATTTCTCTCAGCAGGCCGGGCAACTGCAAAAATATTTTGAATACTCTTGTGTGGGACCGCCCTAGAGGAGGGCGCAGTGTTCAATCGCTTAAGGTAAGGCCTGAAAGGGTCATGGGTTTGCGTCAAACAGATTACTCTGTTGTGGGCCCAAGGACATAACGGTGCGGCTACTAAGCGGCAGAAGTTGCTTAGGCCGTTGCGCAGATTTCATTTTTCATTCGCGTGGCGCTACACTCGTTTAGGTTGTCTGTCGCGTGCTTCTTTTGAAGAAGAGTATGCACACGTGCGGATTGCACCTCAAACTTAAAATTCTGCGTAACGCCGGTACCGCCTACGGACGGCCGGCATGTCACGCGCAGAGTAAATCCAAGGGCTGAACCGGCGCACCGCTATCAGGTTGTGCGTGTCTGAACTGCCCGGTGACTAGAAAAGGAGCCAATCATGGCTGTCAAGATCAAGCTGCAGCGTATCGGTAAGATCCGCAACGCTGAGTACCGCGTCATTATCGCTGATGCACGCACCCGCCGCTCCGGCAAGGCTATCGAGAACATCGGTATCTACCAGCCGAAGCAGGAGCCTTCCCTCATCCAGATCGATTCCGAGCGCGCACAGTACTGGCTGGGTGTCGGCGCACAGCCGACCGAGCCGGTTCTCGCGCTGCTGAAGGTCACCGGTGACTGGCAGAAGTTCAAGGGCCTGCCGGGCGCTGAGGGCACCCTGAAGGTTGCTGAGCCGAAGCCGTCCAAGCTGGAGCTGTTCAACGCTGCACTGGCTGAGGCTAACAACGGCCCATCCATCGAGGCCATCACTGAAAAGAAGAAGAAGGCTAAGGAAGAGGCAGAAGCTAAGGCTGCTGCTGAGAAGGCTGCAGAAGAAGCTGCTGCTGAGGCTGCTGCAGCAGAGTCCGAGGAGTCCGCTGAGGCTTCTGAGGAGTCCGCAGAGTAATCTCGCCGCGCTTTTGCGTAACTAGATCTTCTAAGGGGCGCCTGTTACCTCCCGTAAAGGGGAACGGTAACAGGCGCCCCTTTGCTATCACCGTTTTAAGCGCTGGCTATTGTTTCTCCTGTCAACATTGTGAGCAGCATAATTGCCGGTGAATCGCCATCCGATTCCACCGCGTCAACCCGGTGTGGAACATAGGCTGGCAGGTGGATGATCTGGCCTGGCCGGAGGGGGACTTCTTTGCCTCCACACGTAAACAAGACTTCTCCGCGCAACGTTTGCACGGTAATCGGATGTGCGGCCTTATGGTCCGGCAAACTTTGGCCCGCGTTAAAGGTGAATAGGATGAGGTTGCCGCCATCGGCGCTCAACACGCGTTTGACGGCCGGGCGCGGGCGCTGCGCGTTTGGTTCTGGCGCCTCCGCCAGGAGGTCCAGATTGAGCATTTTCTCGCCGCGATGGCTGGCATTACCGAAGGTGGTTACGTCATTGATTGGAAGCTCTGCCATGGGCTTCTCCTTTATCTAAAAGCGGTGGTTTCATTGTCAACGTTACCCAAAAATATCGGATTTAATAAGTCTAAAATCGTATAAAATATCGTAGTTCGTGCCGTCAGTTGGAAGCGATTAAAGTTGAGCAAATGGAACTAATGATCGGCCGTGTCATCAAATCGCACGGAATCAAAGGCGAGCTGAGCGTCGAAGCCACCACCGACGAGCCCGAAATCCGCTTCGCGGTGGACGAGGTGCTCCATGGCCGCCAAGGAAAGAAGGAACACGAACTCACCATCAAGGCAGTTCGCGTGCACAAGGGGCGCCTTCTCATCACCTTTGAAGAGATAAAGGACCGCACCGCGGCAGATTCGCTCCGCGGCACACAGTTCTTCGCCCCGCCGCTCGATGACCCTGACGATGACGGTTTCTACGACCATGAGTTGGAAGGCTTGCGCGTCATCCATGATGGCAACGACATCGGCGAGGTCACCGGACTTACCCATGGGTCAACCCAGTCCTTACTGGAGGTGCGATTGGAATCTGGCAAGGAAGCCTTGATTCCCTTCGTTGAAGAAATCGTTCCCGAGGTCGATCTCGACGAAGGCACCTGCACCATCACTCCACCGGAAGGATTGTTGGACCTGTGAGGCTCGATGTCATTACGATTTTCCCCGCGTACTTGGACCCGCTGCGTCATGCTCTGCTGGGCAAGGCCATCGAGCAGGGCAAGCTATCTGTAGGCGTCCACGATCTGCGTGCCTGGGCTACGGATGTCCACAAATCTGTGGACGATTCCCCCTTTGGCGGCGGCCCAGGCATGGTCATGAAACCGGAAGTCTGGGGCCCTGCGCTTGACGACGTCGCCAGTGGTGCCGCGCGCACCACGGACCTGGAATCCTCCCTCCCGCACCTCAATAGGCCGCGCCACGACGACGTCGAGGGCGTGGAGGCCATCGGCTACGAGCGGTCGGTAGGGGAGGACGGCGTTGCTGAGGATCCGTCCTTGCCGCTGCTGATCGTGCCGACCCCCGCGGGTAAACCTTTTAGCCAAGCAGACGCGCGCGAGTGGTCCAACGAGGAACACATCGTCTTTGCCTGTGGCCGCTACGAGGGCATCGACCAGCGTGTCATTGACGATGCAGCGCAGCGCTACCGCGTGCGAGAAGTCTCCATCGGGGACTACGTGTTGATCGGCGGGGAGGTGGCGGTGCTGGTTATTGCTGAGGCCATCGTGCGCCTCATCCCAGGCGTGCTGGGCAATAAGCGCTCTCATGAGGAAGATTCATTCTCCGATGGTTTGCTCGAGGGCCCGAGCTACACCAAACCACGCGAGTGGCGTGGGCTGGCCGTGCCTGAGGTGCTGACCTCTGGAAACCACGCGCGGGTGGATGAATGGCGCCGGCAACAGTCGCTAAAACGTACGCTGGAACGCCGTCCGGAACTGCTCGAAAAAGTTGAGCTGGATAAGAAAGACAAGAAGTTCCTGGAGAGTCTTCGCAATGGAAGTTAGTACTGACCTGTCAGTTTTGATGACGGAAAAAGAGTGGAACGAGATTCTCGAAGGCATGCCAGAACAGCTGGCTGCAAACGGTTTTGAACCGGCGAATATTAGCGCTGAGGTCGTCTCTTTCACGTGTGAGCCGGATAATGTGCTCGTCAACGAGTACATGGACAAGCATGGCTCCGCGCCGGTTAGTGAGAATGTCTGGCGCGTCATCGTCAATGGAACCTCAACGTTGCCACTGACCAAGGTGACCGCGGCAGTGGTGGACTGCCTGCCACCACACATTCTGTGGTACGGAACCTCCGAGATCGGTCACACCGAGTTCGGGTTGGGCACCGCCTGCGCGTGGCAACCATAGATCTTTAGGTAGTAACTGGGTGACGAAAATGGGGAGCCTCGCCCTCTGATTAGTTGCTGCAGAACCATCTTGTGAGCTGCGGAAAGAGGAATGTTCCCCGAAATCAATCGTCGTTGCTAGCGCCTGTCTTATCGTGAAGTCATCAAAAGGAAGTTTCCTTACTTCACTCTCTCTTTACTCGATACAAGGCAGGTGCACCGCATGTCCATTCCCAACAATTTCCCTCAGGCCAACAACGGCGTTGGTTTCACCTATCCGGCAGATAACTACCTGGCGCCCACAGAGCAGCGCGGCGGGATTTCAGCCGGCTTGGCAGTGGCTATTACGGCCATCGTTGGTCTTTGCCTAGCTGCAATCGTGGCGGGCGTCATGGCGTTCATGGGCAAAAGCGGCGGCTCTGATGCTGCTGCTGGTGCGGCCTCCCCAGTGCCCGTCTCCTCTGCACAGGACGTCGCCCCAGTAACTGTCACTGAGCAGCGCCCAGCCACCGTGACTGTGCAGGCGCCAGAACCCGTCGCACCCGTTCAGCGCGTTACACAAGCTCCGTCCTACTCCTCTGGATACACCAGCTATCGAGCGCTCACCGGCAACACCTCGCAAAGCTTTGCAGCAAATGTTTATTCATCCTTTGTAAGCAACTACGCCGCGACCGGCTCCCCGAACGCAACGCTGAAGGTTTATTCTCCGGTTACCGGCGGCAACTACTACATGTACTGCTCCGGCACGTCCTCCTCTGTCCGCTGTTCTGGAGGCGACAACGCAGCAGTTCTCATCTACTAACGCCCTGCGAGCACGTCAAAGCATTGCGCTTCCTGGACGAGTCGCCCCGACACGAATGTGTTGGGGCGTTACTGCGTGAGGGGAAAGTAATTGAGGAGTTGGAGCGCTCATCGCTGGGATGAAAAGGCGGTGCGGTACCTTTGTTGAGTCCAGAAAATCAGCCACAAAGGTGAGGATTTCTTTTGAAGATTGCAGCTACCATTGCCGCAGAAATTGGTGTAAAGGAGTCTCAGGTTGAGACTGCTTTGACGCTTCTGGCGGAGGGAAACACCGTCCCATTTATCGCACGTTACCGCAAAGAAGCCACTGGTGGTTTGGATGATTCGCAGTTGCGCACCATCGAGGAGCGCGCGACGTACCTGCGCGAATTGGAAGAGCGCAAAGAGGCAATTTTGGCGGCTATCGATGAGCAAGGAAAGCTCACCGACGAGCTGCGTGCACAGATTCTCGCGTGCGAGACCAAGGCGCGTTTGGAAGACCTGTACCTGCCATACAAGAAGCGCCGCAAGACTAAGGCCGACATCGCTCGTGAGGCCGGCCTGGAAGAGTTGACGGACAAGCTCATTGAGAACCCCACGGCCAATCCAGAAGAGATGGCGGGGCAGTTCCTGACTGAAGGATTTGAAGACACCAAGAAGGCTCTCGAGGGCGCGCGTTCCATCATCATTGACCGCTTTGCTCTCGACGCCGACCTTGTGGGTGACGTGCGCGAGCGCATGTTTAGCCAGGGCACCATGGGGGCCAGTGTAGTGGCCGGAAAAGAAGCTGAGGGCGCAAAGTTTAAGGACTACTTCGAGTTCTCTGAGCCCTTTGATCAGCTGCCTTCGCACCGGATTTTGGCCTTGCTGCGTGGTGAAAACGAGGGCGTTCTCCAGCTCAACCTGGATGCCGGTGAAGACGAAGTCTATGAGGGCATGATTGCTGAGCGTTTTGATCTCGCGGTCAAGGATTCCAAGTGGCTTTCCGACGCCGTGCACTGGGGCTGGCGCACGAAGCTCTACATCTCTTCTGGCCTTGATGTGCGCATGCGCCTGAAGGAGATCGCCGAAGAGGGCGCCTTGAAGGTCTTTGCCACCAACCTGCGTGACGTTCTCCTTGCCGCGCCGGCTGGCCAGCGCGCCACCATCGGTTTGGATCCGGGCTACCGCAATGGCGTGAAGTGCGCGGTGGTGGATTCCACTGGCAAGGTAATCGACACTGCAATTGTCTATCCGCACCAGCCACAGAACCAGTGGAGCCAGGCAGTAAATACTCTGGCCACGCTGTGCGCGAAGCACTCTGTGGATCTCATGGCCATCGGCAACGGCACCGCTTCCCGTGAGACGGAGAAACTGGCCAACGAGATCGCTGACATGCTGAAGCAGGCCGGCGGCCAGCGTCCGACGCCCGTCGTTGTCTCCGAGTCGGGTGCTTCGGTGTACTCGGCCTCCCAGCTTGCCGCGGATGAGTTCCCAGACATGGACGTCTCCCTACGCGGTGCGGTCTCCATCGCTCGCCGTCTCCAGGATCCCCTGGCTGAACTGGTAAAGATCGATCCGAAGGCCATCGGCGTTGGCCAGTATCAGCATGATGTTAACCAGACTGCACTCGCTCGCACCCTCGATGGCGTGGTTGAGGACGCCGTGAACGGTGTGGGCGTGGACCTGAATACTGCTTCCGTGCCGCTGCTAGAGCGCGTCGCAGGTGTGAACGCCACCATCGCCACCAACATCGTGGCCTACCGCGATGAGAACGGTTCCTTCGCATCCCGCAAGGAACTCAAGAAGGTTCCGCGCTTGGGGCCAAAGGCCTTCGAGCAGGCAGCAGGCTTCTTGCGCATCAATGGCGGAACCGATCCGCTCGATAGCTCGGCAGTTCACCCTGAGGCCTACCCGGTGGTGGCGCGTATCGCGGAGTCCACGGGGCTCGGTGTGGCTGAACTTATCGGTAACTCCAGAGTGCTGCAGAAACTGCAGCCGGCAGACTTCGCTGACGATACTTTCGGTGTCCCCACCGTCACGGACATCATCGCTGAGCTGGATAAGCCAGGCCGCGATCCACGCCCTGAGTTCAAGACCGCTACTTTCAAGGAAGGAGTGGACAAAGTCTCAGACCTGGTACCGGGCATGATTTTGGAGGGGACCGTCACCAACGTTGCGGCCTTCGGCGCCTTCGTGGACGTCGGAGTGCACCAGGACGGTCTGGTACACGTTTCCGCGATGAGCAATAAGTTCATCTCCGATCCGCACGAGGTCGTGCGCTCCGGGCAGGTAGTAAAGGTTAAGGTCATGGAGGTTGACGTGCAGCGTCAGCGCATCGGCCTCTCGCTGCGCCTCGATGATGAACCAGGCCAGCCTGCACAACGCCAGGGTGGCGGCAAGCGTGGTGGCAACACTGGCAATGGCGCCAAAGGTGGCCGTGGAGCGCGCGGCGGCCGCGGCAATTCCGGTGGACGTCCTGCCGGCGGCTCCATGGCGGATGCACTGAAGAAGGCCGGCTTCGGCAAATAAAATCTATTAAATGTTGCTTCGTGGCGCGTTAGTGCAGTGCGGCGAGTTAATGATAAGTTTGGCGAAACAAACAAAAGGGTGGCTGCAGTCACCATGCCTTCATGAGGGAGATTTTCGCCTTGCATCAGAAACAAACACCGTTCCACGCCACGCAGCCGGCTGCCCATGCCGTGCAAGAAACGGAAGCGGAAGGGTGGCATCGCATCCTGGACTGGCGCCCGCGGAGCACACTCTCGCGGGTGCTGATTGTTTTCCTGCTGGTAGCGCCAGTCATCCTCGCAGCCACGATGATGTGGGCGATGTGGGACCCTTCCAAGTACATGCGGCAGATTGACCTGGCGGTGGTCAACGAGGACGCAGGCGTGGAAAAGCAGGGCAAATACGTCAACTACGGCGATCAAGTAGTAGAAGGCCTCCTGGCAACTGACTACCTGAACTTCGCCGAGATGAACGCCCAGGAGGCAAACGATGGGTTGTTAAAGGGCAAGTACCTGATGGTGGTGACCATCCCAAAGGATTTCTCGGAGCAAGCGGTCACCATCATCAGCGATAAGCCGGTCAAACCGCAGATCCACTTCGCCAGCAACGACTATTACGGAACGAATGGCTCGGTGATTTCTTCGAGCCTGGTTCCGCAGGTGCAGACCAGCGTTGAGAACGCGATTTCCAAAAAGTATGCGGATCAAGTCATCGAGGGCCTGGTCAAGCTCAGCGATGGCATCGGTGCCGCAGCCGCAGGCGCAAGCCGTCTTGACGAGGGCGTGGGTAAGCTGCAGGCCGGCGGCGAGAAGGCGGTGACCGGCATCGACAAGCTGGATGCCGGAGCAGGCGAGCTCAATAACGGTGCAGGGCAGCTGCACGATGGCACCGGCCGACTGGTCCAGGGCGTAAGCGAGCTTTCCACGGGTGCGGGCAGGCTTGACGACGGCGCGAATAAGCTGGCGACGGGCTCCGATAAGTTGTTGGAGGGCACGGGCAAGCTTGGCGAAGGCGCCAGCCAAATCGAAGGTGGCGTCGGCCAGCTCACCGGCATGCTCATCCCACTCCTGCAGCAAGCACAGTCAGTGGTGCCGAGCCTCATCGGCTTAGTGGATGTGCTGCGCGGAATGGGAATGACGGACCAGGCAGACCAGCTTTCCGCTTTGCTGACGAAGCTGGATCCGGCAAATAGCAGCAACATGGTCTCCCAGCTGGAGAAACTGCGTGATGGTACGAAGCAGCTGAATTACAACTTGTCCGACCCGAATTCCGAGTACCTAGGTGGCATGCTCAAGCTCAACCAGGGCACGCATCAGCTGGCGGAGGGAACCGGCCAGCTGAAAAGTGGCGTGGGCGAGCTATCGACCGGTGCCGTGCAGCTGGATGAAGGCGCGGGACGCCTGGCAGAGGGCACCACGAGCCTCAAGGATGGTACCGGTCAGTTGAAGAGCGGCGGTGCCCAATTGAAAGACGGCATCGATAGGCTCAAGGATGGTTCGGGGCAGCTCGCCACGAAGCTGGGCGAGGGCGCTGCGAAGGCCCCGCGTATTACCCAGCCGGACGTGACCGCACAGAATATGGCGGTGCCGATCAACTTCACTGAATCCAACGTCCATCCGGTGCAGACCGGCGTTAGTGCCGTCGACCCAACCAAGAAGGAAATCACGGGCGGCGTCTCGATGCTTCTGGTGCTCGTCTTTGGCTTCCTAGCCATGCTGCTGCTCGCTATGACCCTGCCTTATTATCTGCGTGGCATTTTGCCCGCATTCGCGCTGGTTAGCGGCATCAACTTCTTGTTGTTGCTGGGTATGGCGCTGATGTCCACGCTTATGGGCTGGCACCCGGCAAGCTGGCCGATGATGCTGGGAGTGCTCGCAGCAATCGCGATGGTGGGTGCTGCCACCTACCAGCTGCTGCTGGTGACCTTCGGGCGCAGGATTGGCGCCATCTTCGCGGTCGGCGTTTTTGCCATGGGCGTCATGGTCTTCGGCGGCGTGTGGCCCACGGCGGCCATCCCGGCACCGCTGCGTTTGCTGCATCCATTGCACCCGATGACCTATGCCAAGAATGCCTTCACCCGCGCCACCGATGGCATTCATGACGGCACCTTCGCCGGCGGCATCATGGTCTTGTTCAGCGTCACCGTCTTGGCGGTAGCCGCTAGCTACCTCATCTTCCGCGCACGCCACCACGGTACCGCGCGCCTATTGGACGAGCACAAGGTCATGACAGCGACCACGGCTTAAGCGGCGTGCGCGAGCTAACTAAGCTCCCGGTGTAGGCGCTCCGCGCCGCCGGGGTAGCTGCGCAGCCGCAGTCCAAGCCCTGCGGCGAGCTCGCCATAGCGCAGCGCGAACCCGGCGCTCCGGCTGCCAGAATCACAAATTACCCAGACGGTGCCGCCAGCCGGAGCATCTAAAGAGCCCAGCGCCTCGCGCACCATCTCATCGCCAGCGGTGCCTGCAGCAATCGTGTGAAAAGGCAGAGCGCGCTGGCGCAAGTTCGCCGGCAGCGAGCTATAAAGCAGTGCGGACGGGTCGCGGATGTCGAGGAAGCACTCCGCAGCTTCGCCAGCGCTAGCAGCAACGCTGGCGCTAGCAGCAACGCTGGCGTTGGAATTGAGCTCGGCATGAGCCTCCAGTGAGGTGCATAGTGCGCGCCCGGGATCGGCGCTGACGCGGAAGCTGCGCAGACTAGCTGGGTACGCGGTGTAGCTGGATACCTGGCCCACGGTGGTGTCGATTCCGGTGAACCAGCCAATCGCGGCGGTGGCCATCAGCCCGCCGATGATGGAGGTGGTAGCTCCCAGAACACCGGCGCTGGCGCAATCGGGAAGGGCATCGGCAGTGGGAGCGGCAGGGAAGAGGTCGCGCAAACCGCAGCCGCGGCCATCCGGGGTGAAAGTGCCTGAATGCCATAGTGCTACGTCGCCGCGAAAACCCAAGACGGTGCCCCAGACCAGCGGAGTCGAGGTTGCCTCGCAGGCGTCGGCGATGAGGTACTTCGTGTCGAAGGTATCTGTGCCGTCGATAACGAGGTCTGTGTCCTGACACAGATGCAGTGCATTGTCTGCGCTAAATCGGGCGACTTTCGCCTCGATGTGTATCTCTGGCTGTAGCTCGCGGGCGCGCCGGGCGGCGACCGCGGCCTTGGGCTGGCCCACGTCATCCACACCGAAGAGCACCTGGCGGTGGATATTGCTCAGCGCTACCTCGTCATCGTCGATGAGCGTAATGTGCCCGATACCCGCGGCGGCCAGCTGCTGCAGGACCGGGCAGCCCAATCCGCCCGCACCCACGATGAGCACGTGCGCGCGGTTAAGCGCAACCTGCGCATCCTGGCCGATTAGCACCTGTTGGCGCGCGGTGCGGGCAGACTCGAGTTCGCTAAGGCCCACTAGAGCACCTCATCGGCCCAGCTGGCAAGGCCTACAAAGGTCGAGGAGGCTTGGGCATGCTCGCGGCGCGGGATGCGTCCTGCTTGGCGGGCATAGTGCCCGGCGGCCACCGCATGACGCATAGCGTGGGCCATGGCCACGGGGTCTTGGCAGCGGTTGATAGCGCTGGCCAGCAGAACCCCGTCACAGCCTAGCTCCATCGCGAGGGCGGCGTCGGAGGCGGTGCCGATGCCGGCGTCGACAAGCACGGGCACACTGGCGCGCGCGGCGATGAGCTCGATGTTGTGGGGATTTAAGATACCCAGCCCCGTGCCGATCGGCGCGCCCAGCGGCATCACGGCGGAAGCGCCCGCATCCTCCAAGCGCAGCGCCGCCACTGGGTCATCGCTGGTATAGGCCAAGACCGTAAACTCCTCTGCCACGAGGAGCTCGGTGGCGTCGATGGTTTCTACGACATCGGGAAGCAGCGTGTGTTCATCCGCGATGACTTCTACCTTGACCCAATTGGTGCCTAGCGCCTCGCGCGCCAGCTGCGCCGTGAGCACGGCATCGCGCGCGGTTCGGCAGCCCGCGGTATTCGGCAGCGGCTCAATGTTAAGCCGGCGCAGCAAGTCAAAGACGCTCTCGCCACCTGCCTGCGCGCTGTGGCGGCGCATCGCCACGGTGGTTAGCTGCGTGCCGGAAGCTACCAGTGCTTTTTCCAGCGCGTCCTGGCTGCTTGCGCCTCCCGTGCCCATGATGAGCCGGGATTCAAAGCTCTTATCCGCGATTGTCAGCACTTTACTAGCCTCCCTGGATTGCAGTAAGAACATCGATGACCGCGCTTTCTTCGAGGCGGGTGTCTTCCCACGCCGAGCGCGGAACCACCGCGCCATTAATAGCCACCGCAGTGCCCGCTTCTGGTGCATTGACCTCGGCAATCAGTGCTGCCACTGTTGCTGCGGTGGTATCCATCTTCTGCCCGTTGTAGGTGATTGTCATCGTGTTCCTTATACCTGTCTTGATATAGCTGTCTGTACTTCGGCTCTAGCGCGCAAAGCGCAGCGGGTCACAGGCCGAAAGGTCGATGCTGGGGTCCTCGCCGAGGACGAGCTCGCGCGTACACCGTGCACCGAAGGCGGCCAGCAGGATGCCATGGCGGAAATACCCAGTGGAGACAATGAGCCTGTCACTCACGCGCCCCAAGTAGGGAAGATCATCAGGCGTGCCCGGGCGGGCGCCGGTGGTGGCTTCTAGGAACTCGCAATCCTCGATGCCCGGCAGCACCCGGATGGCATCGCGCAGCAAGTCATAGACACCGCCGGCCAGCGGGGCATGGAGGCTATCCTCGCGGCTGGTCGCGCCCACGGCGATGGTTCCGTCGCCGCGTGGAATCAGATAGATAGGGCGGTCTTCCACGAATCCGCGCACCACGCGGTTTAGTAGCGGGCGGCGTTGCTCTGGCACACGTAGGCGCAGGATGTCGCCATAGACTGGGCGCAGCGGTTGCGACCATCCGCTAAGACCATTCGCCCCCAGTCCGGCGGCCAGCACCACCTGGTCTGCGGCGAAGGTACCTTCTTCGGTGTGTACCATTCCGCCGTCGACTCCATCGTCGATGCGTGTGACCTTTGTGCGGTGAAAGCGCACGCCTAAGTTTTCCGCGGCGTCATATAGCGCGAGCGCCCATTGCCGGGGGAAGACCTGCGTATCCCCAGGAATTGAGACGGCGCCGGCCAGGCGTGGGCTCAGCCCCGGTTCGAGGGAGCGCGCCTGCCGCACGGTGATGCGCTCGACCTGCATGCCGTGCGCATTCTGGTAGTCCATGAGCTCTGACAAATGCTGGGAATCGGCGCGGTCCGCGGCTACCACGAGCGTGCCTTCGTCGCGGTAGCCGGTATCGAGGTCGCTGTGCTTGGCGACGGCCGCGATAAGCTCCGGATACCACTTGCCTGAGGCCTGCATCAGCGGAAAGAGCGGGTCTTGTTGATAGACCACCTCCGCGGCGGGAGCCAGCATGCCGCCGGCATGGTGCGTGGCGCCGGATGCCGGCGCTGAGTCGAAGACATCGACATTGATCCCTGACTGCGCCATCTCTACTGCGGTGGCAAGGCCAATGACCCCGGCGCCGACGATGGCAACGCTTGAGCTGGCAGTGCTCATGCGCGACCTTTCTCGAATTCGCTCAGGAGACGCTCGCAGTAGGCGGCCGGGTCCGGGGCATTCATGATTCCGCGCACGACGGCCAGGCCGTCGACGCCGGTTGCAGCGAGCTCGGCGGCATCATCCGCGGTGACGTCGCCGATGGCGACTACGGGCAGCTGCGAGGCGGCGACGATCTCTGGGTAGCCCTGGAGCCCCAGCGGGGTGCGCCCGGAATCCTTCGTCGGGGTAGCGCGGAAGGGACCGCAGCCGACGTAGTCGAGGACGTCCGCGTACTGGTTCGCGTCCCTAATTAACTCAAGCGTTCCCGTGGTCAGGCCAATTATGGCATCGGGGCCGAGCAGCTCACGCGCGGCACGTGGGCAGAGATCGTCCTGGCCGATGTGCACGCCGTGTACGGGCGCGCCCGCGCAACGCAGAGCTAGGGCGACGTCGACGCGGTCGTCGATAAGCACGTGCGCGCGCGGATTTACCTCGTGCACCGTCTCGGCCACGCGGGCGCCCAAATCATAGAGCGTGCGGGCAGAAATAGGCTTTGAGCGCACCTGCACCACGCCCGCGCCGCCACGCACGGCGGCCGCGGCAATCTCCGGTGTCATATTGGTGCCGGTGACGAAGTAACAACGCAGATCAAGCACGGCCGGCTGGCTCCTTGTCTGCCGTTTGATAGAGCTGGGAGCCTTGCGCCTTGAACTCTGCCGACATCATTGCCTCGCCCGCCTTGGCATCGACAGGGAAGCTCGGCATGCCCAGGGAATCTGAGAAAGTATCGCGAATGTCCTGGCTAATCCGCATGGAGCAGAACTTCGGGCCGCACATCGAGCAGAAGTGCGCGGTCTTGGCGGGCTCAGCCGGCAGGGTCTCGTCGTGGTATTCCTGTGCGGTTTCCGGGTCGAGCGAAAGCGCGAACTGATCGTGCCACCGGAACTCGAAGCGGGCCTTGCTCATCGCGTCATCCCACGCCCGCGCGCCGGGGTGGCCCTTTGCTACGTCGGCGGCATGCGCGGCGAGCTTGTAGGTGATGACACCGGTCTTGACGTCGTCGCGGTTGGGAAGGCCCAGGTGCTCCTTTGGGGTGACGTAGCAGAGCATCGCAGTGCCGCCCATGGCGATGTGTGCGGCGCCGATTGCGGAAGTGATGTGGTCGTAACCAGGCGCGATGTCGGTGACCAAGGGGCCGAGCGTGTAGAACGGGGCGTCGGAAGCCCAGTCCTGCTCCAACTCGTTGTTCTCCTGGATCATGTTCAGCGGAACGTGGCCGGGGCCCTCCACCATGACCTGCACGTCGTACTCCCAGGCCCGGCGGGTGAGTTCGCCGATGGTCTTAAGCTCGGCGAACTGCGCGGTGTCGTTGGCGTCGGCCAGGCTGCCAGGGCGCAGGCCATCGCCCAAGGAGAAAGCGACGTCGTACTGCGCAAAAATCTCGCACAGTTCGTCGAAGTTCTCGTAGAGGAAGGACTCCTTGTGGTGAGCCAAGCACCAGCCCGCCATGATGGAACCGCCGCGGGAGACAATTCCGGTGACGCGCTTGGTGGTCAACGGGATGAAGGGCAACAACACACCAGCGTGGATGGTCATGTAGTCCACACCCTGCTCACACTGCTCGATGACGGTATCGCGGAAGATCTCCCAGGTAAGGTCCTCGGCCACGCCGTTTACCTTCTCCAGCGCCTGGTAGATGGGCACGGTGCCAATTGGCACAGGGGAGTTGCGCAGAATCCACTCGCGGGTGGTGTGGATGTCATCGCCGGTGGAAAGATCCATCACGGTATCGGCTCCCCAGCGGGTGGCCCAGCGCAGTTTGGACACTTCTTCTGCGATAGAAGAAGTCACGGCGGAGTTGCCGATGTTGGCGTTGATCTTGGTCAAGAACTTTCGGCCGATGATCATCGGCTCGGACTCAGGGTGGTTGATGTTATTCGGGATAATCGCACGTCCGCGGGCGACCTCGGCGCGCACGAACTCGGGATCGCAGTGCTCGCGCAGCGCCACGAACTCCATTTCCTTGGTGATGATTCCCTGGCGTGCATAGTGCATCTGGGTGACTCGCTTGCCCGGCTTGGCGCGCAAAGGAGTGCGCTTTTGCCCGCGCCATTCCTGGGAGGCAGCGCCGCGGCGCTGCGCGGACTTGCCGTCGTCGGCCAGATTGCGTTCGCGGCCGGCGTACTCCTCAACGTCGTCGCGCTGCGCGATCCACTCGCTGCGCAGACCCGGCAGGCCCACCTCCGGCTCGCACTCGGGGCCGCGGGTGCGGTAGACGCGGAAAGGTTCGTTGGGCCCCGTCGGGGAATCATCTAGAGCGATCTCGGTCTCCGGAACTTCCAGTCCGTTTGCGCGGATAGGGGAGTAAGAATGCTTGGGGTGGATCTCATTAGGGGTAGCCGTCATGGCGCCTTCCTCTCTTCCTTCGCTGGTGCTAACCAGACAGGTTCAAACGGTCTAGGTGCGGTATCTGCGCCTATCTCAGCCCACTTCTTCATGGGCACCCGTGGGGTACTTGCATTACACACCATAAGCCCTGTGATGCGCGTCTGTCTTGGAATTGCAAGAATTTGCTGTTCGCGCGGTGGGTATGGAAGAATCCTCTTGTTCTATGTAACAGGCACGAACCGGTCAGCTTCTTCAAGGTTGAAGGGGCGCTAGGGTCCTCTGTCTTAAACTGAAAAGGAAAAACAATGGCTAACCTCATTGATAAGGTAGATGCAGCACAGCTGCGCGACGATGTCCCAGACTTCCGCCCAGGCGATACCCTCGACGTAAACGTCAAGGTCATCGAGGGTAAGACCCAGCGTGTTCAGCTCTTTAAGGGCGTTTGCATCCGCCGTCAGGGCGCTGGCATCCGTGAGACCTTCACCGTCCGTAAGGTCTCCTTCGGTATCGGCGTTGAGCGTACCTTCCCGGTTCACTCCCCGAACATCGAGTCCATCCAGGTTGTACGCCGCGGCCGCGTCCGCCGTGCAAAGCTGTACTACCTGCGCGACCTGCGCGGCAAGAAGGCTCGCATCAAGGAGCGCCGCTAATTTTAGGCGTTCAGGCCTCCTCCTTCGCTTCGGCGAAAGGGGAGGCCTTATTTTTATATCCTCTCGCTGCGATTGCAAGGAATCCGCTGATAAGAGTTGGATGGGAACAGCAGCTTGGTGCTCGGTGTGGTGCGGGAGTTGAGAGGTTTTGTTGCTAGGATTTAGCGCGTGAGTAACGAGAAGGAATTCGAAAATCAAAACAGTGATAATTCTGCTGTGCCAGGTAACTCCGGTGCAAATGAAGAAGTCACTGGCCGCCGGGTCGCTGCCGAGAAGGTCACGCCGGTGGAGAAAGACTCTGACAAGGGCGAGAAGAAAGAGATGCCCTGGATTCTGGAAACGCTCCTCGTTATCGTGTGTGTGCTTGCGGTCGTCGGTTTGGTACAGACCTTCATTGGCCGCCAATATGTCATTCCTTCTGGTTCTATGGAACCAACCCTCCACGGCTGCGATGGCTGCACCAATGACCGCATCTTCACCGAGAAGATTTCTTACTACGGCGACAAGGGCCCAGAGCCTGGCGACGTCGTGGTCTTTGAGGGCACCGAAGACTGGAACCGTAACTACGTGTCGCCGCGCTCGAACAATAGCGTGATCCACGCAATCCAGGACGCACTTAGCTATGTGTCTTTGACCCCGCCAGATGAGAACACTCTGGTCAAGCGTGTCATTGCTACTGGTGGCCAGACTGTTTCCTGCCAGGAAGGTGATCCAGCAGTCATGGTTGACGGTAAGCCCATCAAGCAGGACTATGTCATGGATCCGCCAACCTACCCTGTGGATAAAACCACCGGTTCCGAGGCATGCGGTGGCGCATACTTTGGCCCAATCACCGTTCCAGAAGGCAACATTTGGGTCATGGGTGACAACCGCACTGCCTCCGCGGATTCCCGCTACCACATGCAAGATCGGTACCATGGCACGATTCCCGTAGAAAATGTTCGCGGCAAGGTCATGTTTGTGCTGTTCCCGTTTAGCCGCATCGGTGGGATCGATGACCCAGACATCCAAGCCTAGGGGGTCTGGGGCTAACAGTCCCCGCATTCGTGCTGCAAAGCCGCGGCGGGCGGAGGAAGAGCGCGTCCGTATGCGCGATTTGCTGCCTACGGTCGTGGCCGTGTTTGTGTTCTTGGCTCTAATGCAGACTTTCGTGGGCCGGATGTATCTCATTCCTTCGGCCTCCATGGAGCCCACGTTGCATGGCTGTGCGGGGTGTAAGAATGACCGCATTGTGGTCCAAAAGCTCAGCTACTACTTCTCCGATCCACGCCCTGGCGATGTCGTGGTCTTTGCCGGTGAGGATTCCTGGAACGCCTCTTTCCAGGTTCAGCGCTCCGACAACGTGTTAGTGCGCGGACTGGAAAATGCAGGCGCCGCAATCGGCTTGCTGCCCAACGGTGAGAATATTTTGGTCAAACGCGTCATAGCCACAGAAGGCCAGACGGTGTCCTGCGAAGCAGGGGATCCCGCCGTCATGGTCGATGGTTTACCCATCGACCAGTCCTACGTGAAAACACCCGCCGAAATGCCCGTCGATGAAGCCGTAGGCTCGGATGCTTGCGGCGGTGCTTACTTTGGTCCCGTGACCGTCCCGGAAGGCAACATTTGGGTCATGGGAGACAATCGCACTAACTCGCTCGACTCGCGTGCGCATTTGGGCGATCATCTGCAGGGTACCATCCCCGTGGACAACGTCCGTGGCAAGGTAGAAGCCGTTGTTCTTCCTATTCCGCGTGCTCACCTGGTCGATGACCCTGACATTCAAAATGCGGCGTCTTAAACAACAACGCACCTACGAGGTGGCGCTGAGCAAGGCAGGTTTGGGTCCTGTCGCCGGCGTTGATGAGGCAGGGCGCGGAGCCTGCTGCGGGCCGATTACTATTGCCGCCTGCATCCTCCCGGACAAAATCATCCCGGAGCTCGACAAGCTGACGGACTCCAAAAAGCTCAGCCCGGCCACGCGCGAAAGACTCTTTCCCATTATCAAGGACAAGGCTGTGGCCTGGTCCGTGGTGCATATTGACGCCCGGGACATCGACAAGCGCGGCATCCAGCACGCCAACGTTTCAGGGATGCGGCGGGCGGTAGCGCGGCTTGATGTTCGCCCGCATTACGTGCTTAGCGACGCCCTGAAAGTTCCCGGCATGCCTGCACCCCAGCTGCCGATTATTGGTGGTGATGCGGCAGCGCGCTGCATTGCCGCGGCGAGCGTGCTGGCCAAAGTCTCCCGTGACCACATCATGGATGTACTCGACGTGGCCTACCCAGGCTATGGATTGGCGGGACACAAGGGATACGGCACCGCGGCGCATCAGGCTGCGATTGTGAAATTAGGCGCAACCCCAGAGCACCGGATGGGTTATGCCAACGTGGCGAACGCTCATGCGGAATTTCTCGCGCGCGCCTGAATCTGATTACGAAGTTTCCGCGTTAAGCTGATTCACGTTGACCCTGACATTGGAGGAAAGCTAGTGAGCGCAGAGGAACTCGACAACTACGAGGCAGAAGTAGAACTCTCCCTCTACCGTGAATATCGGGACGTCGTCAGCCAGTTCTCCTACGTGGTGGAGACCGAGCGTCGTTTCTACCTCGCCAATGCAGTGGAGCTTATTCCGCATACTTCGGGTCCTGACGTCTACTACGAAGTACGCATGTCCGATGCCTGGGTATGGGACATGTACCGTTCCGCGCGATTCGTGCGCTACGTTCGCGTGATCACCTACAAGGACGTCAACATCGAAGAACTGGACAAGCCAGACTTCGTCCTGCCGGAGTAGAAGCCTCCGCGGAGCGGCAACACCTCCGCCAGAAATTCGCCCTAAAGCCGCGCCCCATGTGGGATTTCTTCATCCATCGCGATGAGTTATCCACAAAAGGGGCGCTGTGCGCGTTTGGGGCTGGCGCGTCCTGTCTTCTCTCGGCTGAACTTGCGTGTGCAGGTGTGCTGCATGGACCGGATTCGGGGGAGAGAAAATGTACAGCAAGATGAATAAACGGCACTCGCTGGGCAAGCGGGGCGAGGCTTATGCGGCTTTGTTCTATCGCCAGCGCGGTGCGGAAATTATCGCAGCGAACGTCAACTACGCCGTGGGGGAAATCGACCTCATCGTGCGGGAGGATGACACGTACGTCTTTGTCGAGGTCAAGACCCGGGCGTCGGATGCTTACGGGGTGGCCGAGGCGGTGACTGCGTGCAAGTTGGCGCGCATGCGCAAGGCGGCGTTGCGGTGGCTTGACGGAAAGCCGCGGTGCTATGTGCGCTTCGACGTGTTGGCGCTGGTGGATCAGGGCGCTGAGTTCGAGGTCACGCACTACGAGGGGGTCGAAGATGGCGCTCGGTAGATGCATGACCACGGCTTTGGAGGGCGTGATTGCGCACGTGGTCACGGTGGAGGCCAACGTGGGGACCGGGCTGCCCGGCGTGCAGGTGGTGGGCCTGGCGGATACGGCCATTTCGGAGTCGCGTGACCGCATTCGCACCGCGGTGGTTAACTCGCGGCTGCCGTGGGCAAAAACGCGCGTGGTGGTTTCGATGTCGCCTGCAGCGTTACCGAAGTCGGGTGCGCACTTCGATTTGCCCATGGCCTTGGCGATTCTGGCGGCGCAGATGCCGCCCTCGGAGCGCCTGGAGCGTGCGTTGGTGTTGGGGGAGTTGGGGCTGGACGGCAGCGTGCGCCCGGTCTCTGGAATCATCCCAGCCTTGTTGGCGGCGCGCTCACAAGGTTTCGAGACGCTGGTGATCCCGCCAGGTAACGCGGCTGAAGCTACGCTGGTGCCCGATATGGATGTGGTGGTCGCGGCCACGCTGACCGATGCTTTTGCATGGGCCTGTGGTGGGCGCGATCTGCCGAGTGCTCGAGCGGTAGATGCCCCTGCGCATACGCTTGGCGACGCTCCCGACTACTGCGACATCGCCGGGCAACGGGAGGCCAAGTGGGCAGCCGAAGTCGCTGCGGCCGGTGGCCATCACCTGATGTTGGTGGGCCCACCTGGCTCGGGCAAGTCGATGATTGCGGCGCGGCTGCCGTCTATCTTGCCGGCGTTGAGCACTGATCAGTGTGTGGAGGCGACAGCCATCCATTCGCTCGCGGGAACACCCGGCGCGGTCGTCTTGCGCGCGCCGTTTATCGCGCCGCATTCTTCGGTAACGCGTGCGGCCTTGCTGGGTGGCGGTTCGGGCAATCCCCGTCCTGGTGCCGTGAGCCTGGCGCATCACGGAGTGTTGTTCCTCGACGAGGCGAGTGAGGTCTCTGCACGAGTGCTCGATGGCCTGCGTGCGCCGCTGGAAGAGGGGCACGTCCGGATTTCTCGTGCGCGCAGGGAGATTACGTTCCCGGCGCGCTTCCAGCTAGTGCTGGCGGCGAACCCCTGCAGGTGTGCTGCGGAGGATGCTTCGAAGTGCACGTGCCGGTCGTCGGACAGACGCAACTATCTGAGCAATCTCTCTGGGCCATTGCGGGATCGCCTCGATATGGTGGTCAACGTTTCGGGCCAAGCCGCAACCCTGAGCGCGGAAGGTGAAGAAGACTCCGCCACGATTGCGCAGCGGGTGGCGCAGGCGCGCCAGCGGGCAGCTGCCCGCTGGCGTGAAGACGAGCTGCCGGTGTTCAATAACGGTGCTGTTCCAGCCTCCTATCTGCGGCGACACCGCCCAGCTACGGAAACTGCCATGGCGATGCTTGCAGCGTATTTGGCAGACGGGGAGTTGAGCCAGCGCGGTGTGGACCGCGTGCTGCGCTTGGCATGGACCCTGGCGGATCTGGACGCAAGCCCGCAACCGGACATCGACCACGTGGGCAGAGCGCTCGAGCTGCGCGGCGTCGGTGTATTGGAAAGGCTGGCGGCATGAGCGAGCTGAACTTATCGACACCTCTGCACACCTGGGTTTATCTCAACCGTGTGGTGGAGGGCCCATCCCGCACGTTGCACGGATTGCTTTCGCAGTACCCAGCAGAGGAGATTGCGCACGGAATCTACAACGCGGCCGACTGGATTGGACCGTTGAAGACTGAAACTGCCGGGAGGCGGGATTGGCTGCGGCAAGAAGAGGACATTGCCACGGCAGAAGTCGTAGGAGCACGCCTTATCACCCCGGAGGACGCGGAGTGGCCGGAGGAGGAATTCACTCGGGCCTTTGGTTTCTATCATCAGGGGTTCTCCGATGCGCCGTCTACATTCGATAGTCAGGCTTTCCCACCTCATGCGTTGTGGGTGCGCGGAGCCAATGTGCGCCAGACGGTGGCTCAGTCCGTTGCGCTGGTGGGAACGCGGGCTATAAGCCGCTATGGCTGGGAGGTCTCGCGCATGCTGGCAACGGGATTGGCGCGCCATCAGTGGACTACGGTGTCGGGCGGCGCGCTGGGAGTAGACACGGCTATCCACGAGGCGACGCTGGAGCACAACGGGCTCACCGTGGCCGTGGCGCCATGCGGCATCGACCGGGCCTATCCCGCACGTAACGGCAAACTCTTTGATCAGATAACGCGCAGCGGTTGCCTCATCTCTGAATTCGCGCTGGGCACTACACCGCAGCGGCATCGCTTCTTGACGCGCAACCGCTTAGTTGCGGCGCTTTCTGCAGGCACTGTGGTGGTGGAGGCGGCCTTCCGTTCTGGGGCCTTGAACACGTTGAACTGGGCGGAGTCGATGGGCCGTGTGGCCATGGCTGTCCCCGGCCCGGTTACGACTTCGGGGTCGTTGGGTTGCCACATGCGGATTCAGGATCAGCGCGCGCAACTGGTCACCTCGGTCGATGAAATCCGCGGATTACTTGGAACTGTGGGAGGCGTGGACGCTGCTGGGCAGTATGAGCTCGACTTCGCTCCTGACAAAGTGCAGCAGCTTTCCCGGAATGAGCTCAAGGTTTATGACTCGACTCCGCCTTTGGACGAGGAAGGCGTGAGCGCAGAAGACATCGCGGCGGAGGCAGGAATGCGTGTGGCGCTGACGGTGCACCTGTTGGTGGCTTTGCAGAAGCTTGGCCTCGTGGTGCGCGAGGGAAAGCGTTGGAGACGCAGCGAGTGATGCTGGAGTACACTGCTGTGACATGAGTAAGCGAGTAGAGGAGCCCACGGGGCAACTGACCGAGGCAATCGAGGATTTTGCCGAACACCAGTTGTTAGTCCGTGGGCGCTCTGCGGCAACGGTCAAGGGCTACCGCTCGGACCTGCGTGATCTCGCGCGTAGTGTACCGGACTTCGCAAGCTTTGACCTTAATGCTCTGCGCGCCTGGTTAGGCGAAGCGGTTGCACAGGGCAAGTCGCGAGCTACCCTCGCGCGCCGAACTGCTGCCGCCCGAGCGTTCTCCGCCTGGGCGGTGCGCGAAGGCCACCTGCAGGCTGATGTGGCAGCGCGACTCGTTAGCCCGAAGGTGGGCAAACATCTTCCCAAGGTTCTTGCTGCAACCGAGGCTGGTGAGCTTGTAGGCAACGCTGCCTCGCACGACGAGGTTCATTTCCTACGTGACAGCGCTATGCTCGAGCTCCTCTATGCCACCGGCATGCGTGTTGCGGAACTGGTGGGCCTTGATGTCGGTGACCTTGATCTGCACCGCCGGACCGCACTGGTCACGGGTAAGGGAAACAAGCAGCGCGTCGTACCCTTTGGCGACGCGGCGTCTAATGCGCTTGCGACCTGGATTGAAAAAGGACGCCTACAACTAGCCGGCGACACTGATGCGGTGTTTGTCGGCACTCGCGGCGCGCGTATCGACCAGCGGCAGGTCCGCCGCGTGGTAGAAAAGGCTGCGCAGATCACCGGCGCTACTGGCCTTACCCCGCACGGGCTGCGCCATACTGCCGCAACGCATCTGCTTGAAGGTGGTGCGGATTTGAGGGTGGTCCAGGAGCTGCTGGGGCACTCCTCTCTGCAGACCACACAGGTCTACACCCACGTATCAGCGAAGCGGCTCAAGGACGTCTACTCCCGCGCCCATCCACGGGCTTGAGCCGGATGACCGGGGCGTCGAGAAGCGAAAGCGGATCGATGTAGGTCTTTTCCACACCGTCGATAAGCGCGCCCCAATGCAAACCCGGCTTACCGTCAACAGGCGGGGCTAGCCTCCCAATGACTTGGCCCTCGCGTACGTGATCGCCCTTGTTGACGTGCGCGAATACCGGTTGATACGTCGTCCGCACACCATCCGCATGGGCGATCGAGACCACCGGTTTGCCGGCCACCTTGCCCACGAAATAAACCGTGCCTTCGCCTGCGGCCAGTACCTCGCCGCCTATGGGTAGATCCAAATCCACACCTCGGTGACCGGCGCTCCATTTCTCCTTCGGTGGATCAAATCCCTCCAGAACCCGGCTGGGGGCT
Source organism: Corynebacterium sp. HMSC06C06 (assembly GCF_001807295.1). Taxonomy (NCBI): domain Bacteria; kingdom Bacillati; phylum Actinomycetota; class Actinomycetes; order Mycobacteriales; family Corynebacteriaceae; genus Corynebacterium; species Corynebacterium sp. HMSC06C06. The sequence goes on along the minus strand of NZ_KV788505.1, from coordinate 82,567 downwards.
GGACTGCCAGTGGTGGGGTCGACGTAGGCGAAGGCTACTGGCATGGCGGATAGGGCAACGCACCAGAGCGTGAGAATGACAGCAATGAGCGGGACTTTGGGCAAGCGAAACATTTTCATGATGGCAGTATGGAGGCGCCGCTTGCAGTGTTGGAAGAACGAGAAATCTCGCTGTGGATAAAGTGCGACGCGAGATAATAGTGATGAAGATGTGGCGATTGTAGGGGAGATGTCACGCTAAAACTGTGGAATTCGCACGTCGTTTTGGATTTCTTCCCTGGGTGTGGCTAGAATTTGGCCCAGCAGTGTGTCCGGCTTGCCAGGCGCATTGACTACGCGCGGCGGAGTCGTCGCTTCCTGGGTTAAGGAAGAGACAGCGTCGTGTCGACGTGGTCCCCAAGAAATTGGGGTGTTGACCGGTGCCTTCGTTGCTAGGGTGCGGAATAAAACACCGCACATTTTTCATGCAAAACCTAAATCAGCTATAGAAAGCGAGCGAATCATGGCAGTTGTAACCATGCGCGAGCTCCTCGACGCTGGTGTGCACTTCGGCCACCAGACCCGTCGTTGGAACCCGAAGATGAAGCGTTTCATCTTCACCGACCGTAACGGCATCTACATCATCGACCTGCAGCAGACCCTGACCTACATCGATGAGGCTTTCGAGTTCGTCAAGGAGACCGTTGCACACGGCGGCACCATCCTTTTCGTCGGCACCAAGAAGCAGGCTCAGGAAGCAGTTGCTGAGGAAGCAACCCGCGTTGGAATGCCTTACGTCAACCACCGTTGGTTGGGCGGCATGCTCACCAACTTCCAGACCGTTTCCAAGCGTCTGAAGCGCATGAAGGAGCTTCAGGCAATGGACGCAGCTGAGGACGGCTACAAGGGCCGCACCAAGAAGGAAATCCTCATGCTCACCCGCGAGCGCACCAAGCTCGAGCGCGTCCTCGGCGGCATCTCTGAGATGTCCAAGGCTCCGTCCGCACTGTGGATCGTTGACACCAACAAGGAGCACATCGCAGTCAAGGAAGCTCACAAGCTGAACATCCCGGTTGTCGCAATCCTCGACACCAACTGCGATCCGGATGAGGTCGACTTCCCGATCCCGGGCAACGACGACGCAATCCGTGCCACCAAGCTGCTCTCCGGCATCATCGCCACCGCAGTTGAGGAAGGCAAGAAGGCTCGCGAGGAGCGTCAGCTGGCTGCAGCTAAGGAAGCTGCCGGCGACTCCGCTGAGAAGGATGCTCGCGATGCAGCTGAGGCTGCTGCTGCTTCCGACCCAGCATCTGCTGAGTCCGCAGAGTAAAAATTCTAGAGTCCGCCCCCGCTACCGTTGGATCACGGCCGCGGGGGTTTACTCTTCTGCACAAACTCACCCCCAAGGGCGGCGCAAAATTACTGCGTCGAGTACTCTGTTCCATCGAATACTGTTTGAAACCAAGGAGGATCGCCCCAACTATGGCGAACTACACTGCTGCAGACGTTAAGGCACTGCGCGAGGCAACCGGCTCCGGCATGCTTGATTGCAAGAAGGCACTCGACGAGTCCAACGGTGACTACGACAAGGCCGTAGAGTTCCTGCGCATCAAGGGTGCAAAGAACGTTTCCAAGCGCGCTGAGCGCGAGGCTACCGAGGGCCTGGTTGCTGTTTCCGGCAACACCATGGTCGAAATCAACTGTGAGACCGACTTCGTTGCAAAGAACGAGGCATTCAAGGCTTTCGCTACCAAGATCGCTGAGGCTGCTGGCGAGGCTAAGGTCAACTCCGGCGAGGAGCTGAACAACCTCGAAATCGACGGCAAGAAGGTCTCCGAGATCGTCGACGAAGAGTCCGCAAAGACCGGCGAGAAGCTGCAGGCACGCCGTGCAGTCACCGTCGAGGGCGACAACGTCGCTGTCTACCTGCACCAGCGTTCCGCTGACCTGCCGCCGGCAGTTGGCGTTCTCGTTTCCTACGAGGGTGACGCAGAGGGCGCACACGCTGTTGCTCTGCAGATCGCAGCTATGAACGCTGAGTACCTCACCCGCGAGGACGTTCCTGCTGAGGTCGTTGAGAAGGAGCGCGAGATCGCTGAAGCTACCACCCGCGAGGAGGGCAAGCCGGAGGCTGCTCTGCCGAAGATCGTCGAAGGTCGCCTGAACGGCTTCTTCAAGTCCGTCGTTCTTCTCGAGCAGGCTGCTCTGTCTGACTCCAAGAAGACCGTTGAGCAGGTTGCCAAGGAAGCTGGCACCACCATCAAGGGCTTCGTCCGTTACGAGGTTGGCGCCTAAGCTTTAATCGGCTTTCACGCTTGAGCCCTGCTGCACTTGTTTGCAGCAGGGCTTTTTGCTTGCTTGAGCACGAAATATGAGCCAGCGAACATGTGTGGGTAAGATGGAACGGACTTAAAAACAGCCGCATTAAGGAGACGATGAAGGCCGTGACTAACCCTGACACCAAGCGAACCGGATACAAGCGTGTGATGCTGAAGCTGGGCGGTGAAATGTTCGGAGGTGGCAAGGTCGGCATCGACCCTGACGTCGTGGAGAACGTTGCTCAGCAGATCGCCGACATTGCCAAGCAGGGCACTGAGGTTGCCGTGGTTATCGGTGGCGGAAACTTCTTCCGTGGTGCAGAACTGTCCCAGCGCGGCATGGACCGCGCACGTTCGGATTACATGGGCATGCTTGGCACGGTCATGAACTCCCTTGCGCTACAGGACTTCCTCAAGCAGCAGGGTGTCGACTGCCGCGTCCAGACCTCCATCAACATGGCACAAATTGCGGAGCCATACCTGCCGCTGCGTGCAGACCGCCACCTGGAGAAGGGCCGCGTGGTCATCTTCGGCGCAGGCATGGGTATGCCTTACTTCTCCACGGACACCACGGCGGCACAGCGTGCCCTCGAGATCGGGGCAGAGGTGCTCTTCCTTGCCAAGGCTGTCGACGGCGTCTACTCCGACGACCCACGCACCAACCCAGATGCGGAGCTTTACTCCGAGATCACCCCACGAGAGGTCATCGAAAAGGGCCTTAAGGTCGCAGATGCTACCGCGTTCAGCCTGTGTATGGACAACGATATGCCGATTTTGGTGTTCAACCTTCTGACCGAAGGTAATATCAAGCGCGCCGTCAACGGTGAGCAGATCGGCACCCTCGTAAAATCGCAATAGGAATTCCAATAGGAATTAAGGTCACGTCCTCCCACAGAGGGCGCCTTTACCTGCTAGATTCTTTTCCAGTTACTTTATATTCGAAAAGGGAGTTATAGCCCAATGATCGACGAGATCCAGCTCGAAGCAGAAGAGCACATGACCGCTTCGGTGGAGCACACCCGCGAGCAGCTGATCACCATCCGTACCGGTCGCGCAAACCCAGCAATGTTCAATGGCCTTGTTGCCGAGTACTACGGTGCGCCGACCCCGATTACGCAGATGGCAACCATCTCGGTTCCAGAACCACGCATGATGCTCATCAAGCCTTACGAGCAGTCCATGATCCACGAGATCGAGAACGCAATCCGTAACTCGGATCTCGGCGTTAACCCGACCAACGACGGTCAGGTTTTGCGCGTCACCATTCCACAGCTGACCGAAGAGCGTCGCCGCGACCTCGTGAAGCAGGCCAAGGGCAAGGGCGAAGACGGAAAGATTGCTATCCGCAACATTCGCCGCAAGGCCATGGACCAGTTGAAGAAGCTGCAGAAGGACGGCGACGCCGGCGAGGACGAAGTCGTTGCAGCCGAAAAGGAAATGGAAAAGACCACCGCTGGTTACATCGACCAGGTGGACAAGCTCGTTGCCAACAAGGAAAACGAGCTGATGGAGGTCTAAGCACCTCGAACCTGGCCGCCGGGCGCTATCAGCTCGGCGGCGCTTTTTTGTGAGTATCCCATCTTCCTGTGGAAGGAGCGCGCGTGACTAGCGAGTCGAATCGTCGTCTGCCCAAGCCCAAGAACGGCGCCGGCCGCAACCTGCCCGCAGCAGTGGGCGTGGGAGTGGGCCTCGGTGCGCTCGTAGTCCTTGCTGTGTGGCTAGGACCCTTCGCGTGGTACCTCGTCGTGGCGGGAGCTGTGGCAGTGGCTATGTGGGAGGTCCTCACGCGCCTGCGCGAGCACTCTTTCTTCATTCCGCGCACCCTGCTTATCATCCTTGGCCAAGCCATGGTATGGATTTCGTGGCCGCTCGGCGCCCCTGGCCTCGTGGCGGTCTACGTCGTGGCTGTGTTGGCTTTGATGTTCGGGAGGCTGTTCCACAACGGACGCCATCGCCCGCCAATCAACTATCTGCGCGACATGTCCGTGGGGCTGTTCGTATTGACCTGGATTCCGCTCTTCGCCACGTTTGCGGCGATGCTGTCTCGCGTGGAGACTCCGTTTGCGTCAGGCGCGGCGTCGATTGTCGCGTTCATGCTGTGCGTGGTGGCTTCCGATACCGGCGGCTATGTGGCAGGTGTGATGTTTGGCGCGCACCCGATGGCGCCTGCAGTCAGCCCCAAGAAGTCCTGGGAGGGCTTCCTCGGCTCCGTCATCTTCGGCGTCATAACAGGCGCACTCAGCGTCAAGCTCCTTCTGCATCATGACGCCTGGGTAGGCGCAATCATGGGCTTGGGCCTTGTCTTCTGCGCAACGCTCGGCGACTTGGTGGAGTCCCAGTTCAAGCGCGAGCTTGGCATCAAAGATATGTCCCAAATTCTGCCCGGTCATGGTGGACTCATGGACCGCTTGGACGGAATGCTTCCCTCAGCCATGGTGACGTGGGTGGCTGTGAACTTCCTTGCAAACTTCCACGGTTTTTAGAATTCACCCCGAAGCCCAAAAACAAATATTCTCCCTACCGCACAAGCGAAGAAGCTTGAGGGCAGGGAGATTCGTTGTTTTAGCGGTGTTGCTTGGCTTGCTTGCGTACCTGGCGGCGCAGCTCGAACATGCGCCACATGCCGACGAGGGCCATGATGAGCGCGCCTGCAATAGCAAAGATGAGGTATGCAATGCCAGCAGGGAATTCACCGGACCAGTTGAGGAAGTTCATCGGCACCTTCTGCTGATTCTGCAGGATAAACACAATGAGCACGATGAGCAGCAGGAATCCCACGATCAGCGCAACCCAGGTGCTGGCTGCAAAGGAGCCCTTGACCTTGGCGTCTTTACTCGAGGAATACGTAGTCTCAACCTCAGAGTGCGTTGCCGGGGCAGTCTCCGTCACGTAATCACTGGTGTGCTCGGCAGCGGCGGTGGGCTCATTGGCGGGAAATTCTTGATTTGTCATATAACCATTTAATCCTGTGGGCTGTCGGTTACGCCACTTTAGGCCGGTCTCAATTGGGTAAAAGTGCTGAAAACGTGGAAAAATGGGCGGAACCATGGCTGAACCTTTGAAACTTAATTTCTCCGCCCCTCGGCGCGGTTTGCCGCCGAAGCATTTTGCGGATCTGACTCAGGACGAGCGCATCGCTGCGCTCGCCGAACTTGGCCTGCCCAAGTTCCGTGCCAACCAACTAGCCAAGCACTACTACGTACACCGCACCGCAGACGTCGAAGAGATGACTGACATCCCAGCGAATAAGCGTGCCGAATTGCAGGAACGGCTTTTCCCAACTCTTATGGAACCCATCCGTCAGACCTCCACTGACGACGGGGAGACTACGAAGTCGCTGTGGCGCCTGCACGACGGCACCATGCTGGAGTCGGTGCTCATGCGGTACCCGGGCCGCGCCACGCTGTGCATTTCCTCCCAGGCCGGCTGCGGTATGGCATGCCCGTTCTGTGCCACCGGCCAGGGTGGCCTTGATCGCAACCTCTCCACAGCTGAGATCGTCGAGCAGTTCCGCCTCGCTGCCAAGCTCATGGAGGACGAGGGCGGCCGCTTGACCAACGTCGTATTCATGGGCATGGGTGAACCGCTGGCTAACTACAAGCGCGTTGTGCACGCAGTGCGCCAGATTACCGGCCAAGACCTGGAAGGCTTCGGCCTTTCCCAGCGCAACGTCACTGTGTCTACTGTTGGCTTGGCACCAGCAATTCGCAAGCTTGCCGACGAAGACCTGTCCTGCACCCTGGCAGTATCGTTGCACACCCCGGACGACGAACTCCGTGACTCGCTCGTGCCAGTCAACAACCGCTGGCCGGTAGAGGAGGTGCTGGATGCTGCCCGCTACTACGCCGACAAGTCCGGCCGCCGCGTCTCCATTGAGTACGCGCTTATCCGTGACAAGAACGATCAGGACTTCCGCGCAGACATGCTCGGCCAGAAGCTGCACCGCGCGCTTGGCTCCAAGGTCCACGTGAATGTCATTCCGCTGAACCCTACGCCGGGTTCCGAGTGGGACGCCGCGCCAAAGGCTCGCCAGGACGAGTTCGTCCGCCGCGTCATTGCTCAAGGCGTGCCGTGCACCGTTCGCGACACCAAGGGCGACGAGATTGCCGCCGCCTGTGGCCAGCTGGCTGCCGACGAACGCGAGTCTGCCTAAGCATTCAGGCACTAGCGCGCGCCTAGCCGTCCCAGCGCATGTTCCCGCCCCTCAAACACAAAACAAAGCCCCCTCGTCCCAAAGGACAAGGGGGCTTTGTGGTCCTAAGACTTAGCGAACAGCCTTACGCGCGGTGCCGCGCTCGACGCGCAGGTGGGAAACGCGGGAAGGCTCGATGTTCAGGGCACGCAGCTCGCCGTCGTTAAGCTCAGCGTAGGCGCCGGAAACCGTCTTCTGGTCGTATACCCAGTCCGGCTCAACGTGGCCAACAGGCTGGTTGCGAGCGGTAACAGTGCGAACCTGGGAGAGATTCGGGCGAAGTGCGAAGAGCACCAAGCCGAGAGCAATGACGATAGCCAGTGCAGCGAGCCACACGGTCTCAACGTGTCCCTTGTGGTTACCGAAGTTGTAAGCAACCAGGAAGATCACGGAAATCCAGCCGGCGATCTGAACGCCAGAGCGGCTGATGCGGGACCAACCAAAACCTGCGGACGGGACGTCCTCAGTGGAAACGCCGTCGAAAACCTGCGGTGCCGGCTTGTGGGAAGACACTTGCTCTCCTTTGCGTGTACATGGCGCACTCTGCGCGCGCGCATGAAATGCCATTTATTCTGTGTAGTAGTTTAAATCATCCTCGCCGCGTTAGCGAAGAAACACCCCCGGCAATTTCGTTCACGCAATTACTGGCCCACCCGCTAGGGTTGGAGAGGTGAGTACACAGCGCATTCTTATTCTCGGATCCACGGGCTCCATCGGCACCCAGGCACTGGAAGTTATCGCCGATAACCCGGATAAATTTACCGTCGTAGGCATTGCCGCCGGCGGTTCAAATCCGCAGCTGGTCATCGAGCAAGCGCAGAACCTCAACCTTTCGTTTGACCACGTTGCCGTGGCGAATGAGCAGGCCGCGCACCAGGTCTCGGAAGCCCTTGGCGGACAGGTTCGCTCCGGTGCAGATGCCGCAGAACAGCTTGTGCGCTCCATCGAAGCAGACAAGGTGCTCAATGCACTAGTTGGCTCGATGGGCTTGCGCTCCACGATTGCGACGCTGGAAAAGGGGGAGTACCTCGCATTAGCGAATAAGGAATCCCTCGTCGCGGGTGGTCACATCGTGACTCAGCTGGCTAAGCCGGGGCAGATTATCCCCGTCGATTCCGAGCACTCTGCCATGGCGCAATGCCTGCGCGCGGGTGAGGACGTAGAGCTCGGCAAGCTCGTCCTCACCGCATCCGGCGGTCCTTTCCGTGGCTGGTCCCGCGAAGAGATGTGGGACGTTACTCCGCAGCAGGCCGCGCAGCACCCCACCTGGTCTATGGGGCAGATGAACACGCTTAACTCCGCCACCCTCATTAATAAGGGCCTAGAACTCATCGAGGCGACGCTGCTCTTCGATATCGAGCCCGAGCGCATCGACGTCACAGTACATCCACAGTCCATCGTTCACTCGATGGCCACCTTCACCGATGGTTGCACGATTGCGCAGGCATCGCCGCCCTCGATGAAGCTGCCGATTTCGTTGGCGCTGGATTGGCCACATCGCGTCCCCGGTGCGCAGCCATCACTGGACTTCTCCCAGGCTCATGACTGGCGCTTTGAGCCGCTTGACGACGTCGCCTTCCCCGCCGTCCAGCTCGCCCGTGAGGCCGCAGCTGCCGGCGGCACGCACCCAGCCGTGTACAACGCCGCCAATGAGGAGGCTGCCGCAGCCTTCTTGTCTGGCCGCATTCATTTCCCAGAAATCGTTGATGTGGTTGGGCAGGTGTTAGGGGAAGCCTCCCAGTTTGCTCGTGTACCCTCAAGCGTCGATGAAGTAATCGCCGTCGAAGGCGAGGCCCGCCGGCGCGCAAATGTGCTGGTGGATTCTTTGGCTCAATAGAAAGCTTTCACCACCATGGCAAACATCCTGGGCATTTTCCTGTTCGCCCTAGGAATCGGCATTACCGTTGCCTTACACGAGGCGGGACACATGTTTAGTGCCCGTGCTTTTGGCATGCGCGTGCGCCGTTTCTACATTGGTTTTGGCCCTAAGATTGCGGCGTTTACCCGCGGTCACACCGAGTATGGTCTGGCCGCGTTTCCCGTGGGTGGATTCTGCGACATCGCTGGAATGACTGCTCAGGATGATTTCCTCACCGAGGAAGAAGAGCCTTATGCGATGTATAAGAAGCCCGCGTGGCAGCGCGTCATCGTGATGGTCGGCGGCATCGCCGTGAACCTTCTTCTGGGCTTTATCATCTTGCTGCTCATTGCCATGACTACCGGCCTTCCTAACCCAGACGCTGACGTGCGCCCGCGCGTGGGCGAAGTTGTGTGCTCCGCTGACCAGAACCTGCAGGGTGAGCTCGAGAAGTGCCAAGGTAAGGGTCCAGCTGGTGAAGCGGGCGTGGAAGTGGGCGACATTGTTCTCGCGATCGACGGCAAGCCGCTGGAGAGCTTCACCCAGCTGCGCGAGGAAGTCATGGCGCGGCCAGGGGAGACGGTCCAGTTGCGCGTCGAGCGCGATGGTGCTGTGCAGAACTTCGACGTCACACTCGATAAGGTCAAGCGCCTCAACAGTGAGGGCAAGCTTGTCGACGCCGGATCCATCGGCCTGAGCAACCAAGTCATCGATATCGTCGAGAAGCACGACTTCATCGGCGCTTTCCCTGCAACAGCGCGCTACACCACGTACGTTCTGGACGCCACTGTTGGCGGCATCATTCAATTCCCAGCGAAAATTCCTGGGGTGGTGGCGTCCATCTTTGGCCACGAGCGTGACGTCAATGGCCCGATGTCTGTGGTCGGCGCTTCCCGCGTGGGCGGTGAGCTCGTCGCGCGTAGTTTGTGGTCGACCTTCTTCATGATGCTGGCGACGCTGAATTTCTTCCTCGCTTTGTTCAACCTCATCCCGCTGCCTCCTTTTGATGGCGGTCACATTGCGGTGATTTTCTACGAGAAAATTCGGGATGGTATCCGCAGACTTATGGGCAAGGAGCCGAAAGGACCAGCCGATTACACTGCGCTAATGCCGGTAACTTATGTCATCGCGGCCCTCTTGATGACTGTTGGTGCGCTCATCATCGTGGCCGACGTGGTCAACCCGATTCGCCTCTTCGGCTAGGAGCCAGGGCGGGGGAATTTTGACGCTCGGTGCTAGAGTGGGGACGTTAAGCCCCCATCTAATTCCATGCTTTAACAAGGAGCGCATATGTCGAACCCCATCGGTCTCGGTATCCCGGACGGCCCACCACCAACCTTGGCTCCGCGTCGCAAAACCCGTCAGCTTTTCGTGGGCCCAGTCGGTGTAGGTTCCGAGCACCCGATTTCGGTGCAGTCGATGACCACCACCAAGACCCACGACATTAACGCCACCCTGCAGCAGATTGCACAGCTGACGGCCACCGGCTGCGACATCGTTCGTGTCGCTTGCCCAAAGCCTGTCGATGCCGAGGCACTTCCGGCCATCGCCAAGAAGTCTCCGATCCCGGTTATCGCTGATATCCACTTCCAGCCGAAGTACATCTTCCAGGCTATCGACGCTGGCTGCGCCGCTATCCGCGTGAACCCAGGCAACATCAAGGAGTTCGATGGCCGCGTCAAGGAGGTTGCTAAGGCAGCCGGCGACGCTGGCATCCCGATCCGTATCGGTGTCAACGGCGGCTCCTTGGATAAGCGACTGCTGGAGAAGTATGGCAAGGCCACCCCTGAAGCTCTCGTTGAGTCCGCTATCTGGGAGGCTGGACTCTTCGAGGAGCACGGCTTCGGCGACATTGCCATCTCCGTAAAGCACTCTGACCCAGTCCTGATGGTTGAGGCTTACCGCCAACTGGCTGCAAAGACTGACTACCCGCTGCACCTCGGTGTGACCGAGGCTGGCCCTAAGTTCATGGGCACCATCAAGTCCTCCGTTGCCTTCGGTGCACTGCTGGCCGAGGGCATCGGCGACACCATCCGTGTTTCTCTCTCCGCTGATCCGGTTGAGGAAATCAAGGTCGGTGACCAGATCCTGCAGTCTCTCAACTTGCGTCCGCGCAAGCTGGAGATCGTCTCCTGCCCGTCCTGTGGCCGCGCTCAGGTCGACGTTTACAAGCTAGCCGAGGAAGTAACCGCAGGCCTCGAGGGCATGGAGTTCCCGCTCCGTGTCGCCGTCATGGGTTGCGTTGTTAACGGCCCAGGCGAGGCTCGCGACGCCGACCTCGGTGTTGCATCCGGTAATGGTAAGGGCCAGATCTTCGTTAAAGGCGAAGTGGTCAAGACCGTGCCCGAGTCGCAGATCGTGGAGACTCTTATCGAGGAAGCAATGCGTATCGCCGACGAGCAGGGCCTGGAGGCTGTCGAAGGCGCCAAGGCTGAGGTTCGCGTGACCCGCTAGTATCGCTGCCATAAATTCACAGTTTTGTCCGCCCCGCACTCCGGTGTGGGGCGGACTTTTTGTGTCTCTAGGCTGCTACGATGCCCAACCATGAAGAAGATGGTGGCGCTGTTGTGTGTGGCTTCGGTAGGGGCGTCGTCGCTTGTGGCGTGCACGCCCAAGCCCGTCTCGGCGGAGCCGGTTGCGGAAGAATTCATTTCAGAAATGGAATCCCGCAACAACGAGGCATTGGCGGAACTTGTCGATGACCCCGATGCCACCACATCGACGCTCGACGCTACCTTCTCCGGTCTGCAGGCCGAAGGACTCGACATCGAGCTGGGCGAGGTAACACAGGACGAGACGCATGCCACCGCGAAGTACAAGGTGACGTGGGACCTTCCGAAGGACCGCACGCTCAGTTACGACACTGAGATGACCTTGACCAAAAAGGACAAAGACTGGCAGGTACGTTGGCAGCCGAGCTTGGTGCATCCGAACCTCGGAGCCCACCAGCACCTGGAGCTGCGTGCGATTGCGGCAAAACGTGCGAGCGTGGTGTCCTCCGATGGAGTGGAGTTGATGTCGCCCGGCCTGCAGTATCGCTTGGTGGTCAATACCACTGAGGTGGGAGACGTGCGTCCATTAGCTGCCAAGATATCCAGCGCTCTGGGCGAAGCACATACCCAGGATGACTCAGTGCCGGAGAAAGAAGCCGGCGAGTTGGCGAAAGAGCTGGAGAAAGTTGAAGGCGACTACTCCGTGGTGATGCTCAATGAAAAGCAGGTAGAAGCAGTGCGTGCCCGCCTTGGTGAGCCGCAAGGGGTTCGCTTCAACGAAGAGCCAGCGTTGATTACACGGGAGACTGGTTTGGCGCCCGACATTTTGGCGCGTGTGCGGTCCTTGGTGTCAGATGAGATTGATGGCAAGTCCGGATGGTCTGTGTCCGTGGTTAACGAAAATGGTGCGGCGCTTAGCGACGTCGAGCTCCACGAGCCGGAGGCATCCCCTTCGATCCGCGTTAGCTTGGATTACAACGTTCAGCGCGCGGCGCAGGAGGCTGTGAACCTGCGCGCCGACTCGGAGGCGATGCTGGTTGCCATTCGCCCCTCTAACGGAGAGATTTTGGCGGTTGCGCAGACCGAGCGCGCCGATGAGAAAGGTGATATCGCGTTGCAGGGCCAGTTCCCGCCGGGCTCGGTATTTAAGATCATCACGGCTTCGGCGGCTGTGGACAAACAGGGTGCGACTGCTGACACTATTGTTCCGTGCCCAGGCACGATGAACCTTTACGGCCGAACCGTAACCAACTACAACGGCTTTTCGCTGGGATCGGTGCCGATGCGTCAGGCGTTCGCGCAGTCGTGCAACACGACCTTCGCTGAAGTTTCTACGAATCTGAAGGAAGGCGAGCTGAAGAATACGGGCAAGGAGTTTGGGCTTGGGCTCGACTACGAGATCCCTGGTCTGACCACCATTACAGGCTCCATCCCGGAGGGCAAGACTCCGTTGGACCGTACTGAGTCCGGCTATGGACAGGGCACCGACCTTGTCAGCCCCTTTGGAATGGCGCTGGTTTCGGCTACTGTCGCTGCGGGTAAGACCCCGCTTCCTACACTGATCTCAACGCATAAGACGAAGGCCTCAGAAGAGGTGCAGCCGCCTTCCTCACATGTCCTCGACAATATTCGAGAGATGATGCGCGCAGTTGTTACGGGCGGTACCGCAGCCGGAATGCAGGCTGGCGGCACGATTTACGGCAAGACCGGTGAGGCGGAGATCAATGGTGGTTCGCACGCATGGTTTACCGGCTACCGTGACGACGACATCGCCTTCGCAACTCTGGTGGTATTGGGCGGAGGCTCTGAGACCTCAGTGCAAGTGACAGATAACTTCTTGCAGAAGCTCGATAGCTATCGAGCACAGGGACATCCTGCTGCGCCTACAGGGCAAGAAGGCTAGCTCACAACTGAGAGGTCTGGTTAGCGGCCACGTGGGGGAGGGGACTACCATGGTCAACCATGAGTAATCGCGCAAAACTAACCCCCCAAAAGCCCACCCCAATCCGCACCGTTCCAGACTCTATCGAGCGCCCGGAGTACGTGTGGAAGGACTCCGTCCAGGAAGCAATGGGTGAGCCTTTTGTCCAGACCCCTGAGGTCATTGAGGCCATGCGCGAGGCATCCAAGATTGCGGCTAACGCGCTGCAGGAGGCCGGTAAGGCTGTGGCGCCCGGCGTGACCACAGATGAGATTGACCGCATCGCGCACGAGTACATGCTGGACCATGGTGCATACCCATCCACGCTGGGCTACATGGGTTTTCCGAAGTCCTGCTGTATTTCTTTGAATGAAATCATCTGCCACGGTATTCCGGACACCACCGTGATTGAGGACGGAGACATCGTCAACATTGACGTCACTGCGTTCAAGAATGGTGTACACGGCGATACTAATGCGACCTTCCTGGCCGGGAACGTCTCTGAGGAGCACAAACTTCTGGTTGAGCGTACCCACGAGGCAATGATGCGCGGCATTAAGGCGGCAAAGCCGGGCCGTGAGGTTAATGTCATCGGCCGTGTTATTGAGTCTTACGCCAACCGCTTCGGCTACAACGTTGTGCGCGACTTCACCGGCCATGGTGTTGGCCCCACCTTCCACAACGGCTTGGTTGTCTTGCACTACGATTCCACGACCTACCGCGACATCCTAGAACCAGGAATGACCTTGACCATTGAGCCGATGATCAACCTGGGCTCGTTGGACTACGAGATCTGGGACAACGATTGGACCGTTCAGAACGTCGATGGCAAGTTCACGGCTCAGTTCGAGCACACCCTTGTGATAACTAACGATGGTGCCGAGATCCTAACTTTGCCGGACGAAGCCTAAGGCGACAGGCCTAAGCAAAAGAATAGGGCGCGCCTCTGTGTAAGGAGGAGCGCCCTATTACTCATTGTGGCATTGGTCGATGGGCTTTCTGCCATCAATATGAAAAAGCTCTAGAAACTTCTACCGAGAACTAGGGGAGGAACCGGAGAAAGAGGACTCAGCAGAAGCCACAGCGGTACGGCCGAATGCTACGGCGATCGCAGTTGGTCGAGGAGAAACCATTTCTCAAGTGGTGAAACTATTAGCCGGAAAGTTTCCTGGCAAGACGAATGTGGATTTGGCCACGGTCAATGCTTGCCTTACCAGTCCAGTCCCAGGAGGGCATTTTCAGTCACTTCAGGTAGCGCGGGGTGGATCCAGTACTGCTTACGCGTGAAATCGCGCATGTCAAGGCCGTATACCATTGCTGTGATGAGCTGCTGGATGAGTGTCGAAGCCTGCGGGCCCATGTAATGGGCTCCTAGGAGGCGTCCAGTTTTCCTGTCGGCCACCAGTTTGCAAATCCCCGTGGAGTCTTCCATAGCCCAACCGTATGCAACGTCGCCGTAGTTTTGGACCTTGACAGTAACGTCGAAGCCTTGCTCGCGTGCGTCTGCTTCAGTGAGACCTACAGAGGCGATTTGCGGATGGGTGAAAACTGCGGCTGGAACGAAATCATGTGGCATCTTCTGCAGATCCTCAGGATGTAGGAGATTGTGCTGCACTGCACGGGTTTCGGCGTTGGCCACATGCTTGAGCATGTAGGGGGAGGAGACGTCGCCAAGCGCCCAAACGCCCGCGACCGAAGTACGGCCGTACTCGTCAACCTTGATACGTCCGTCTTCGCGCACCTCAATGCCTGCCGTGTCCAAGCCTAGGAGGTCTGCATTTGGTTTGCGGCCAGTCGCCACGAGGATAGCTTCAGCCTCTACGGTAGATCCGTCGTCGAGAGACAAGGACACGCCACTGTCGTTTTGGGTCAGCTGTGTACCGTTCGCGATACGCACGTCGAAGCGTTCGCGTGCAATCTCGTTGAACCGAGAAACGATGTCCTCATCCAAATGACGAAGCAGCTTCTCCGAGCGGTTGACCACCGTAACCTTGGTGCCCAGTCCGTCAAACACGTGCGCAAACTCCATCGCAATGTAACCGCCGCCCACGATAATTAGGCTCTTTGGCTGTTTAGGCATCCGCATGATGTCTTCATTGGTGTAGTACTTAACACCGGATTCTGCATATACCTCAGGAATGGTGGGGCGGGAACCCGCGGCGATGACGATTTGATCGCCCGTGATGACGTCATCCCCAACCGCAATGGTCTTCGGGCCAACGAAAGTTGCGTGCTTGTCGAACACCGTAATGTTGGGGGTCTCGTCGCCACGGCGATAAGCCTCGCCGCCCTCCGCGATCTTGTCGATGCGATTGACAAAGACTCGCTCGATGATGGACTGCCAGTCGACGTTGTTTACCTGGGCGTCAATTCCGAGGCGCTGACCTTCCTTGGCGGCGTATGCAAGGTCTGCTGCGTAGACGTACATCTTGGTGGGGATACAGCCTACGTTAAGACAAGTTCCGCCAAAGGTGCCTTCCTCAACGATGGCTATCTTTTTGTTCTCGAAATCCTCGGATGGAATCGAGTTTCCTGAACCAGTTCCGATGATGATCAGATCGAAATGTTCTGCTTGTGCGTTCTGCGGCGTTGTCGTAGACATAGTTCTCCTTATTTATAGGGGGTTGGATTAGGTGTTGTGGTGGGCGGGATAGTTGTTAGAGCACCGTGGGTAGCCATTCGTCGACTACTCGAAATGCTTCGTTCCGGATCGGCTCGCGAGATAGGAAAACATCATGACGAGCTCCTTTAAGCGGGCGAAGGGTGTAATGAGAGCCAAGCTCTTTGGCCCATTTTTGTGATTGTTTGACGTCAATGACCGCATCGGCGTAGTTGAGCTCTTCCGAATATGGAGCTGAGAACATCGACTTTGTTGAGGTGAGTGTGAGGATCGGTACGCCGACATCAACACGGCCAGAATGAATAATGTCGAATCCCTTGAATACTGCGCGTGCCCAGCCGATGTATTTCTTATGGCCGCCCAACGGTTTCTTTTCAAGGTCGTAGTCCCATTCGCCGTAGCGGCTGGCATGGATCGAATCGCCAAAGGCGGTGAGATTGCCGCCGTGGAGCGCAATATGCGGGGTGACCTTGCCGAAGAAATAGAACAAAGGCTTCGCGGCCTTGAAGGCGAGGGGTGGAATGCCCATCATGTCCAGCCATGGGCTGTTGAGTACTAGCGCTGCGATTCGTTCGTGTCGAGCGGGGTCGGTGCGACGCAAGGAGTCGAGCCACAGTGGCACGATTATGCCTGCTGTTGAATGCGCAACCATGATGACCTTTCGCTGCGGCAGGGCATTGAGAGCGGCATTGAGGTCCTTCTCGTAGAAGTGCATGTCGGAGATGTAGTGCCACTTTTGGTGGGGTTCGTGAGAGCGTCCACACTTACGCAAATCTATTCCGTAAAATGCATAGCCCTTGTTATGAAAATGCTCCGCTACGTGTTTATGGAAGAAGTAGTCGGTCATGCCGTGCACCCAAATCATTGCGACACGGTCGCTGAGATCCTCGTTATCTGGGTTGTAACGGATCAATGTGGCGTGGACGTCGCCTTCGCCGTCAGGATCCGCGCCCAAGGGCAGATCCGCGGCCATAAATCCTGGGCCCAGGATGTCATCAGTCCATTGCAAGGTTGACTCAGTCATACCGACCAGTTTAGGCATACAACGCAAATCCGGTGTTGCGGTGGCGTAGTGATGTGGCTGGGGAGATTTTCACCGAAGGAGACAAGGTGCGTAGGGGGCAGCCGTGTGTGAAAACCGGACATTTCCCGCATACGGAATCCCCATTTTGATGCTAAAGGCGTAAGGTGGGTAGGTAATGCGTGACGCGTCCCTTGTTATGTGCCGTTGCCAGAGATGCTGTGCTTGTGTTTAAGCCAGCATGTTTAAGACAGCGGAGCGTAAAAGGTAGGCGAAAACGTGCAACGCTAGAAGACTGCGTTCGACAGCTCTGGGCTGTTCGAGCGAGTGATAATTTTCAATCTGAAGAGGTAATAGCAAGGTGTCCTCCGACAAGAAGACAGCACAAGTTGTAGATGAGGTAGATGTAGCCCTCGTTGGCGCAGGTATCATGAGCGCCACCCTGGGTGCCATGCTCCGTGAGCTGGAGCCAAGCTGGACCCAGATGGTTTTCGAGCGTCTCGACGGACCTGCACTTGAGTCCTCCTCCCCATGGAACAACGCTGGTACCGGCCACTCTGCTCTGTGCGAGCTCAACTACACCCCAGAGAAGAACGGTCGCATCGACGTTTCCAAGGCGCTGGGTATTAACGAGAAGTTCCAGGTTTCCCGCCAGTTCTGGGCACACCAGCTCAACAACGGCATCCTGACCGACCCAAAGGCTTTCATTAACCCGGTTCCGCACGTTTCCTTCGCCCAGGGATCCATCCAGGTTGATTACCTCAAGCGTCGTTTTGATGCTTTGAAGGACAACCACATGTTCCCGAACATGCAGTTCTCTGACGATGACGCTACCTTCCAGGAAATGCTGCCACTGATGTCCAAGGGCCGCGACTTTAACTCCCAGAAGGTTGCTATCTCCTGGACTGAAGCAGGTACTGACGTAAACTTCGGCGCCCTGACGAAGCAGTTCTTCACCGCTGCTAAAGCCGCCGGCACCGAGATCCGCTACGGTCATGAGGTCGTCGACATTAAGCGCGATGGCTCTACCTGGAAGGTCTACTCCAAGAACCTGCACACCGGCGACTACAGCGTTGTCCGCGCGAAGTTCGTCTTCGTCGGTGCTGGTGGATACGCTCTTGATCTTCTGCGTAAGGCTGGCGTTCGCGAGGTTTCCGGTTTCGCAGGCTTCCCGGTTTCCGGTCTGTGGCTGCGCGCTAAGAACCCTGAGCTGGTTAAGCAGCATCACGCCAAGGTTTACGGCAAGGCTGCTGTGGGCGCTCCTCCAATGTCGGTTCCGCACCTTGATACCCGCGTTATCGACGGTGAACAGGGCCTGCTCTTCGGCCCATACGGTGGTTGGTCCCCGAAGTTCTTGAAGAAGGGTTCTTACCTCGACCTCTTCAAGTCCATTCGCTTGGACAACATTCCTTCCTACTTGGGCGTTGCAGCTCAAGAGTTTGGTTTGACCAAGTACCTGGTTTCTGAGGTCCTCAAGGACTTCGACAAGCGCGTCGAGACCCTGAAGGAATACGTTCCTTCCGCAGACCCAGCAGACTGGGAGACCGTCATCGCTGGCCAGCGCGTTCAGGTCATCAAGCCAGCAGCTGCACCGCAGTTCGGCTCCCTCGAGTTCGGTACCACCCTGGTCAACAACCCAGACGGTAACATCGCCGGTCTGCTCGGTGCTTCCCCAGGTGCTTCCATCACCCCGGCCGTCATGGTCGAGTTGCTGGAGCGTTGCTTCGGTGAGCACATGATTCAGTGGGGCGATAAGATCCAGGAAATGATTCCTTCCTACGGCATCAAGCTGTCCAAGGATAAGAAGCTCTACAACGAGATGTGGGACTACACCCAGAAGACCCTGAAGCTCGACCAAAAGTAAGCCATTCCGGCTGCTTCACAAGCGCACCCCACCACATTACAAACGTAAATTGGTGGGGTGCGCGGCGTTCCGCTCCAGCTGCCTTAAGTGCCGCAATAAGTCAGGTAGCCCTCGGTATCACCGGGAGTTTCAAATTTTTCGTTCGGCTGCGTTGGATGCGTGACTGCGTGAAGGAACTCTTGGAATAAATCCAGGTCCAGCAGGGCCGCCTCAACATTGTGGGGGCGCGGAATGACGCGCGGCAGCGGAGGCACCGCAGTCGCCGCGGCGCCTGAGGCACGTTTGCGGTAGTCCTTGAGGAAAGAAGTGTCGGGTGCATCTGAGCAATCACGAAGCAGGTGGTCCAGCGCATCAGGCTCACCATGCAAAGCCTTTGCCAGGCCCTGATTAGCAAGAGTGAAGTCAGCACCCGATTGCGCCAGCGCCGCGAAGTACTCGCCACCCTCTTCGAGGCCAAAGCGCTGCTGGAAGTCACGCTTGCGTTGGTCCTCGAAGCGCTCGTAGAAGCCATTGATGGTTTCTTGGGCATAGGTGATAGCGGCGTCGGAGGAGGCGTCGAAAAGCGGCAGCATGCTCTCCGCCAGCCGGGCGAAGTTCCACCCGAGAATTTCTGGCTGATTGCGAAAGCGGTAGCGTCCCTGCGCATCGATCGAGCTAAACCACGTGTCAGGGTCGTAGGCCTCCATGAAGGCACACGGCCCGTAATCGATGGTCTGGCCCGAAAGCGTGGTGTTGTCAGTGTTCATCACGCCGTGGATAAAGCCCACGTGCTGCCACGCGGCAACGGTAGCAATTTGTGCGTCCATCGCACGCGAGTACAGCTCTTTGTAGTCGCTGCCGGGATAATGCCGCGCGATGGTGTAGTTGGCAAGGTCCTCCAGCTGGCCGGTTTGCGCAGCGTAGTGGAATGAACCGATACGAATGTGGCTGGCAGCCACACGCACCAAAACGCCTGCTTCCTCCACCATCTGGCGCTGGATCTTGCGGCCGGTAGAAATAACCGCCAGAGAGCGCGTCGTAGGAATTCCCAGCGCATGCATGGCTTCCGAGAAGAGGTATTCGCGCAGCATCGAGCGCAAGGTGCCGCGTCCATCAGAACCAAGGCGTGAGTACGGGGTGGGGCCCGTGCCCTTGGCATGGAGGTCCCAGCGGCCAGAATCGTTTTCTATCTCGCCGAGCAACAGCGCGCGGCCGTCCCCCATCGAGGGGTTGAACTGCCCGAATTGATAGCCCGCATATGCCATGGAGTGGGGTTGCTCATCGGTGCTGCGGCCCAGCAAGAACTCAATACCCGCTGGCGAACGCAGCCAGTCGACGTCCAGCCCAAGCTCGGCGGCCAATGCCTCGTTCACGATGACTACCTGCGGCTGGGGTTGTTCCTCGCCGCGGCTTGGGCGGACCATCCCCGGCAAGCTGCGAGCGAAAGTATGGGAAAGCTCGAAAGGAATCTTCATTCCTATGACTCCAGTTCGCCGCGCACTCGAATGTGGATGGATCCGCCCACCCAGATGTTCGCGCCGTCGTCAGCAATGTGCACCAGGCCATCGCGTCCTAACTGGCTGCCCTGGCGCGCGGTGTAGCGAGCAGGAACGAGCTCGCGCTCACGCATGAATTGCGCGGCACCGCCGTTGAAAGAACCGGTGACTGGGTCCTCAAATTTACGGGTGAAGGCACGAACTTCGTAAAGGGGCTGGCCTTCGGTGGGATTGGCCGCAAGGCCCACCACGCCGACTTTGATATCGCGGGAGTAAGAGGGACGCAACGCGCGCACGGTGTCCGCATCGGCGAGCTGCACGAGGCGCCATCCCGGGCCGTTGTCCACCCATGCGGCATCAACGATGTCGTCGCTGCTCACCCCCAGTGCGTCTGCTGTCTCCGCGAGTTCTGATTCGCTGAGCGTACCCGAGCGCTGGAGCTCCGGCGTGGCGAAGGAGAAGACGCGATCCTCTTGCTTGATACGCACTAAACCAACACCGCACTCTTGGACCAAGTCGCCTTCCTTGCCAGTGAGCTCAGCGAAGACGCGGGCTGTGCCAAGCGTTGGGTGTCCAGCAAAAGGAAACTCCTCGTGCGGCGTGAAAATCCTGACGCGGTAGTCCGCATCGGGAGTCGTGGGGTGCAGCAGAAAGGTCGTTTCAGAGAAGTTGGTCCAGTTGGCTATGCGCTGCATCTGTTCGCTGCTGAGCTCATCAGCACCAGCAATGACGGCTAGCGGATTGCCAGAAAAGGCAGTGGTGGCAAAGACATCTACTTCGAAGTACTCGTGACGCATGGCCACCAGCATACGGGTCTGGGTCTATCCTAAAGGCATGAGCGAAGCACTCTTTAGCCGCATCGAACCGATCCAAGTGATGGCTGATGGAACCGTCAAACAGGTCAACCCTTTTTCCGGCACTGAAGTGTGGACCGTACCCGGCAGGGGAAACCGTCCGTTCTCCCACGCCCCAGAGAGTCCCGAGCCCCTAGCAGTAGGGGCACATACCTCCACGTGTGCGTTTTGCTCCGACCGCAAACTTGAAACCCCGCCTGAAAAGTCACGCATCCTAGGCTCCGGCGAGGTGCTCCGTGGCGTGGGCGCAGCGGACCTAGACCATACAGAGCCTGCGTTTCGCCGAGTGCCCAATCTCTTCGAGATCGTCTCCTATGACTACTGGACCGCGAACTACCAGTACAAGATGGATGACGAGTCGGCCGAGCGAATGCACGCCTATATCGCCGACCCCGCAGGCCGCGAACACGTTCTCAAGACCGTACGCACCAAGCTGAAAGCCGCGGGCAAGGACGCTGAGATGAGCGAGGAGGAACTGCTCGCGCAGGCCGGCTGCTTCTTCGGCGGTGGGCACGACGTCATCATTGGCTCCCGCCACTTTGTCGACGGCGCTACGGATGACTCGCAGCTGGCGTCCTCAGGCACGCTGAGCCCAGACGATCACTTCCTGCTGACGTCCTTCACCGCGGACTCCATGCGGGATCTTTACGCCCGCAACCGCTACGCCGATTACGTAGTGGCCTTTCAGAACTGGCTGGCACCCGCCGGAGCGTCCTTCGAGCACCTGCACAAGCAGCTCGTCGCCATCGATGACCTCAGTATGTCTGCCATGCGGGAAAATGACATCCTGCGCTCGCATCCCAATATGTACAACGATTGGGCCGTGGGGTACGCCGCACAGCACAACCTGGTTATCGCTGAGAATGACTACGCGGTGCTCTTCGCAGGCTTTGGTCACCGCTATCCCACGCTGGAGCTCTTCTCCAAGTCGAGGCACTGCGCCCCCTGGGAGCAAACTCCGGGTGAGATCCGCGGAATGTCAGACCTCATGCACGCCGCACACGCGGCCGTGGGCCCAGATGTTGCGTGCAATGAGGAATGGCACCACAAGGCACCTTCGGTTGATGTGGCGCAGCCGTGGCGCGTCATGATTAAGCTGCGCGTGTCGACGCTCGCCGGTTTCGAGGGCGGTACCAAGGTCTACATCAACACCATTTCTCCGTGGGACCTGCGCGACCGCATCGTTGACTCAATGTACAGCTTGCGCGGGCGCGGGAAGCTGGCTTCGGGCATCGCGATTGCCACCGAATGCCGGCTGGAGCGCAACAGCCTGCGCTATCTCTCATCTCGCCAAAGCTAGACCGCTTGTCAAAAGCTAGACCACGAGAGTGAGTTCGAGCTTGCCCGGCTGCGGGCCCTCGACCGTGAGGCCTGCCGCCGAGGCGATTGCTGCGACGTCGTCAACGGCGTAGGCATCAGCGGGGGAGAGCGCCAAGATTCGTGCCAGCTGGCCCTTGTAATGCTTATTGAAGTGCGAGACGACCTTGCGCGAGCCATCCTCCTGGACTGACTCCACGCGAATGGTGACCGCCTGTTTAAACTTGCCCAGCTGTTGGTAAGTGCCCGAGCGCATGTCCACGACGAGCTCACCTGATTGCGCAACCTCAGCGAGTTGCTCCGTGATGGCCTTCCCCCAGCGCGATTTCAACGTTGGCGTTTCGCCGTCCTTGGTCGGCAGCTTCGTTCCTCCGGAGAGGCGGTAATGCGGAATCATGTCGCTGGCGCGGGTAATGCCAAACAATGCGTCGCCAATGGCGAGCCGAGCGCGTGCGGCAGGCGGCAACGTGGCGGCATCGAGAGCGTCGTAAAGCACGCCCGTAAAACGCTCAATCGCGGGCATCGTGGGAGAGACGAAAAGCTCGGTGTTGGAT
Source organism: Corynebacterium sp. HMSC06C06 (assembly GCF_001807295.1). Classification (NCBI taxonomy): domain Bacteria; kingdom Bacillati; phylum Actinomycetota; class Actinomycetes; order Mycobacteriales; family Corynebacteriaceae; genus Corynebacterium; species Corynebacterium sp. HMSC06C06. Next base: position 60,103 of record NZ_KV788505.1, on the reverse strand, counting down.
TCTGCTTGCGGCCGCAACTTCTCAGAGATACCGAGCACCTCGAGCGCCTGGTCGACGTCGAGTTGTGCCAGGTCCGCGGCTATGTCCTGGCGGACAGGATTGAGTGCGGGGAAAGAAAGCTCGTCCCAATTCAGTGGGGCGCCGGTGCCGCCATGGGCCTTTGTTTCAGAAGGAGGGAGGAGAATGAGCATAGGTAAATACTAGCGATGTAGAGTGCTAAGCATGATTACTCGCCTTTCAAATCTCTTCCTTCGCACTCTGCGCGAAGATCCAGCAGATGCCGAAGTCCTCAGCCACAAGCTTCTCGTTCGTGCAGGATACGTGCGCCGCGCCGCGCCGGGCGTGTACACCTGGCTGCCGCTGGGTCTGCGCACCCTGACCAAGATTGAAAACATCGTGCGCGAGGAGATGAACGCCATTGGCGGCCAGGAGATGCTCTTCCCGGCACTTCTGCCGCGCGAGCCTTATGAGCTGACGGATCGCTGGACCGAGTACGGCGACAACCTCTTCCGCCTTAAGGACCGCAAGGGCGCTGACATGCTCCTCGGCCCAACCCACGAGGAGATGTTCGCGGGTGCCGTGAAGGACATGTACTCCTCCTACAAGGACTTCCCAGTTACCCTGTACCAAATCCAGACCAAGTACCGCGACGAGGAGCGCCCGCGTGCGGGCATCCTGCGCGGCCGCGAGTTCGTGATGAAGGATTCTTACTCCTTTGACATGACGGACGAGGGCTTGGACGAGTCCTACATGCGCCACCGAAAGGCTTACCAGAACATCTTTAACCGTCTGGAGATTGACTACGCCATCTGTAAGGCAACGTCTGGTGCCATGGGCGGCTCTGCTTCCGAAGAGTTCCTGGCTGTTTCCCCGGCAGGCGAGGACACCTTCGTGCGCGCCACCGAGGGCGATTATGCGGCCAACGTTGAGGCAGTGGTGACCCCAGCTCCGGAGGAGACCCCGCTGGAGGGCCTTGCTGAGGCTAAGGTTTACGAGACCCCGGATTCTGAGACCATTGACACCCTGGTGGAGTGGGCGAACTCCGAGGACATTCAGGTTAATGGCCGCGCTGTGACCGGTGCGGACACCCTGAAGTGCATGGTCATCAAGGTTGCTCACCCAACGGTCAACGACGGCGAGACCGAGAAGGGGTGGGAGCTGGCTGCAGTTCTCATCCCGGGTGACCGTGCGCTTGATGAGAAGCGTTTGGAAGCTTCCCTGGAGCCTGCCGAGTTTGAGCTGGCTACGGATGAGGACTTCAAGGCAAACCCATTCCTGGTCCGCGGTTACGTAGGCCCGCGTGCTCTCAACGCCAATGGCGTCAAGGTTTATGCGGACCCGCGCGTGGTGAAGGGCTCCTCCTGGATCACCGGTGCGGATGAGAAGAACCACCACGTGGTGAACTGCGTGGCTGGCCGCGACTTTGAGGTCGACGAGTTCATTGAGGCAGCTGAGATCAAGGAAGGCGATCCAGCACCAGGTGGCATGGGTACCTTGACCCTGGAGCGCGGCATTGAGCTCGGCCACATCTTCCAGCTGGGCCGCAAGTACACCAAGGCTTTCGACGTCCAGATTCTGGACGAGAACGGCAAGCGCGCCGTTCCGACCATGGGCTCCTACGGCATTGGTGTTTCCCGCATGATGGCTGTTCTGGCTGAGCAGCAGGCGGATGAGAAGGGCCTGCGCTGGCCTGTCGACGTCGCGCCGTTCCAGGTACACGTCGCCGTTGCGAACAAGGACGCCGCTGCACTTGAGGCAGGTCAGAAGCTGGTGGAGGATCTGGATGCTGCGGGCATTGAGGTGCTTTTCGACGACCGCCCCAAGGTTTCCCCAGGCGTGAAGTTCAAGGATGCTGAGCTCCTCGGTATGCCGTTCATCGCCATTCTCGGCCGTTCCTTCGCGGACGGAATCATTGAGCTGCGCATCCGCGGCGGCGAGACCCTTGAGGTCCCAGCCGATGAGATCGTAGACAAGCTCCTCGAGCTCGTGCGCGGTTGAGTCGTGCCGTTAGGGTGCGCTGTTAGCGCGTGCTGTTAGGGTGCGCTGTTAGCGCGTGCTGGTAAGGCGCAGGTACCGCTGCATGTAAATAAGGCTTCCAATCTTGTGATTTGGGGGCCTTATTTGCGTATATAGGTACCTGGCAGCTGGGGCCTCACCGGCTGCGCGGGTTCGCGGGGCGTTTCCGAGTGGGGGGCGGTTTGTGGGGTGCTGCTTCTGGGTGCGGTGCGCGGGGTTGAGGCGAGCCGTTAGAGGGCGAGTACCGCTCTGTGTAAATAGGGCAGCTGTTTGCCGTGTTTTAGGGGGCCTATTTGCATACAGAAGTACGTTGCTGGGATACAAAGCGGTGGGTTGCTGGGAACACACTAAGGCCCTGCGCTCTAGCTGCTTTCGTGAAGCCTGCTAGAGGGCAGGGCCTTATGGCACGTATGGGTGTGGCTTTAGTAGCCGCCGACTGGGCCACCGCAGTTGGGCCAAGCGCCAGCGCCCTGGGCGGCAAGCACCTGTTCAGCAACAGCGATCTGCTGCTCCTTGGTTGCTTGGTCTGCGGTCGGTGCGTACTGCTGTCCGCCGAATCCTGACCAGGTTTGGGCGCTGAACTGGAGGCCGCCGTAGTAGCCGTTACCAGTGTTAACCTGCCAGTTGCCGCCGGACTCGCACGCTGCCACCTGGTCCCACGCGGAGACCGGCGCGGCGTTGGCTGTCGGGGTAGCGAGTGCTGCGACGCCCATTGCGGCGGCAGCGGATAGTGTTGCAAACTTCTTCTTGGAACGCATTGAGAAAGTACTCCTTCTCTTTGTGTCTTCTAAAGGTCTCAAGCCGAACACCCGGAATATCCACGCGGTATCTACACGATCTACACGCGGTATCTCCGGTGAGTTCATGACCGTCCAAGGTAAAAGCTGCGGTGGTGCACATGCAATGAAATGCACCGTAGAATCCCCTGAGGTTTTGCTGGCCGCGTGCAGGGGATTCCAAGGAGGGGGGAGCTAATCCGTATCGTGCTTTTCTGCGAATGGGTGCGCAGGCCACCAGAACTTCTCGCCGAGGATCTGCACCACCGATGGGACCAAGACGGTGCGGACGATGAGGGTGTCCAGAAGCACGCCGATGCCCAGCTGGGCCAGAACCACCAGCGGCAGCACGCCGAGTGCAGCGAACACTGCCGCCAGCAAGATACCGGCAGAGGTAATCACGCCACCTGTTTCCGAAAGCGCCGTCAAGATGCCGCGGCGGGTGCCAATCTCACCGGCGTCCTCCCGGGCGCGGGTGATGAGGAAGATGGTGTAGTCGATGCCCAATGCAACCAAGAACACGAAAGCGAACAACGGGGTGTTGGACGCGAAGCGGTCGAAGCTCAGCAGGTAGTGGGAGATCCACCAACCCAGGCCGATGGCCGCCACGTTGGTCAGCAACACGGAAGCGACCATGATGACCGGTGCCAGGAAAGAACGCAGCATGATCACGAGAGCGCCAAAGATGAGGGCCAAGACCAGCGGGAAGATAATCTTGCGGTCCCGCTCCGCGGCTGATTCCTCATCAACCAGCTGCGCATCGGTACCGCCTACGAGCACGGCGCCATCGGCGCGCTCACCTTGGTGGTCGCCGAACTTCTCACGCAGCTGTAGGAAGTCCGCGCCGGAGACCTGCAGGAGGCTCCATCCCTTAGCGCTGCCTTGCTCCTGCGCAGTAGCACCCATTGCCTCGATGTCCCTGGTGGTGCCAGCCGGATCCTGGGTTGCTACGAGCGGCGGGGTAGAGGACTGGTCAGGGAAGGCCTCCTCGAGGGCCTCGCCGGCGCTGATGGATTCAGGGGTATCGATGAACTGGTCCGACTGCGTAAGACCCGTCGAGGTCTGGAAGTAACCGATGGAGCAGATAGCCAGGATGAGCAGTGACACCGCAGCAATACGCTTCGGAGCCTTGGCCGCGAGTCCGCCAATCTTGTCCCACAGCTTGTGATCCGGAGTATCGCCTTGCCGCGGACGGCGTGGCCAGAAGATCCAGCGGCCAAAAGCAACCAGAACGCCAGGCAGGGCGAACATAGCGAACAACCAAGCCACGAAGACGCCCACAGCAGCGGCCGCACCGAGCCCCTGCGTGGTTGGGATGAGGGAAAGCAAGAGGCAGAGAACGCCCAGCACCACGGTTCCTGCCGAGGCCGAAACGGTTTTCAGCGTCGGTACCCATGCGCGCGCCATGGCCGCGTAGCGGTCCGAGGTAGAGGTCAGTTCGTCGCGATAGCGGGAGATAAGCAGTAGTGCGTAGTTGGTGCCCGCGCCGAAAACAAGCACGGACAAGATGCCCGAGGTGGACTCGTTCCACGTCACGCCGAATGCGTCAAGAACGTAAGTGTAGACAGTCGCGGCCACACGGTCAGCGACACCGATGACAAGCAGCGGAAGCAGCCACAGAACAGGGGAGCGGTACGTAACAATGAGGAGCACCGCCACAATGCCCGCGGTTACTGCCAGAAGCATAAAGTTGGCGCCTTGGAAGACGCTCGCGAGGTCCGCCTTGATTGCAGCAGGGCCGGTGACCTGGGAGGTCACGCCCTCTGGAAGATCGGCAGCGGCGTCCTCGCGCAGCTGCGTGACCTTGTCAGCATTCTCGGTAGACGTACCCGCCTCTACCTGAACCGGGACGATGGCAGACTGCCCATCCTCGCTCGGGATGAGCGGGCCGCCGAGCTCCTTTGCCACACCACGCAGGGCATTGACATCGAGTGGCTTATCCGAATCAAAAAGACGATGGCAGCTTGTGCCGACTCGCCTTCGGATTCCTGCTTGGAGATCTCCTCCTGTAGCTGGGCAACCGTGGTGGAGTCCATGTCCTTGGGCAGCGAGGCAGTCGAGGACTCAGGTTGGTCGAGGCCGCCCAGGCCGATAGCCCCGATAGCGAGGATGACGAGGACGAGCGCTAGCCACCGAAAGTGGCGCATCTTTTGAGAATTCACTTACGCCACTTTACGAGCTACCCAATGTACGGGGTTAAAAGATAGCGCGCTGACAGGGTGCTTGGATGCTCTAGAGACCGCGTGATTGAGCGGCGACGGCGATGAGCCAGTTGCGCCATGCCACGCGCTCCTCGCCTTCGGCGGTGGGGGCGGCGGCCTTCGAAGCGGCATCCTCCCACTTCAGAGTGTCATTCCACCCCAATTTGTCCACGTAGCTCTGGGCCGAAGAAGCGTCGGTGGGAAGAGCGACGCCAGCAACTGCCGTCGGTTGATAAGCCACCGCCGGTTGCGGAACCTTAGCGACTTCCCCGATTGCGCCTTGCAGGACCTCAATGCGCTTTTCGTGCAGCGACAAACGGTTGTCGATGTCTGCTTCTATCTCCGGTGATGCATAGCTACGCGCGAAGTCGAGGCCGAAGACTTGCTCGTATTCCCAGTTCAACAAGCTGGTAGCGCTTTCCAGATCTGCTGCCTCGAGCTCCGGGATCGCGGGCAACTCGGCGCCGTCCCAGGCATCCAAAACAATGGCCTGGTTAGTCACTAATGCGCGGGACTCAGAGCTGACTTCGCTCAACGCGTCACGGGTGCGATGCGCAGCTTCGTTGAGGGTTTTAGCCACATCGACGTCGGAAAGCGGCGCGTCAGTCGTGCGCTCTACCGTGCACGAGCGGGGAGCGTTACCTTCGCTATTGAGGCCGCACAGACGTTTCACCTCCGCGTAAAGTGCGTCGGCCTGGTCAGTGCGCAGGGATGAAGCATTGGCGTCGACATCGGCAAGATTCTGGGCATCATTGTCCGCGCTGCGGGCGAGGGCTATTAGAGTCTCGTCGGGCCGAGGACCAAAGTAATCCACGACGGAGTCCACGGCCTGGCACCCGCTCAACGCGGGCACGAGTGCTGCAAGTGCGGTGAGGGTTGCGACGGGGGTCAAGGCGCGGTGATTCACTCAAAAGACCTTACACGCAACAGCTGGGCGCAGCAGTTAGGCTAGAACGCATGGCTTTTCCAGATGCAGCACAACTTACTGAACTACTCCAGCCACTGCTGGAGCCCCGCGGACTCGATGTGGAGGACGTAAAGACCACCAAGGCTGGTAAGAAGTCCCAGGTTATTATCCGAATCGACGGCGACCAGCGCCCAAGCTCGGACGTTTTGGAGGAAGTCTCCAACCAGATTTCTGAATTCTTCGACGCCAAGGAGGAGTCCGGTGATCTGAACTTCGGTGCCGGATACACCCTGGAGGTCTCCACGCCTGGCGTCGATCTGCCACTGACCGCGCCCCGTCATTGGCGCCGCAACCGTGGGCGTCTGGTCGCTTTCGAGCTGACCCCAGGCAAGAGCGAAGTGGCGCGCATTGGCGCACTTTCCGACGACGCTTCTTTCGTAGCGCTCATCACAGCGGTGAAGAAGGACGTGTACTTTCGCATCGAGCGATTGGAAAATATTGCCCGCGCGGTGGTAGAAATTGAGTTTGCTAAACCTTCTGCTGCTGAGCAGGAGGCAGCGCAACAGACGTTTGAATACGCCGAGCAGAACTCGGCAACCCGAGAGGATGAAAAGTGAATATTGATCTAGAGGCACTCCGTACGATTGAGTCTGAGCGTGGCATCCAAGTAAAGGACCTGCTTGAAGCAATCGCGGGTGCCTTGTTGTATTCGTACCTGGATTACCGCGAGCAGTCGGCTGCGGGTAAGTCCGAGGGAACCAAGTCCCGCGTTGATATCGATACAGACACCGGTGCGGTCACCGTCATCGTCACCGAGTCTGATCCGGAGACCGGCGAGGTCATCAGCGAATATGATGACACTCCAGAAAACTTCAGCCGCGTCGGCGCCCAGGCCGTGCGCGAGGCAATCATCCGCAAGCTGCGTGAGGCAGAGGCTGAGGTAACTTACGAGTCCTACTCCGAGCTGACCGGCCGTGTTGTATCTGGCATCGTGCAGCGTGACGTGCGCGCCAACGAGCGTGGCGTGGTTGTGGTTCAGCTGGGTACCGAGCTGGATTCGCAGGATGCCATCCTGCTGCCAGCTGAGCAGCTACCAGGTGAAAAGCTTGAGCACGGTGACCGCATCAAGGCTTACGTTGTCGGCGTGACCCGCAACGGGGCACAGGTGCAGATCACTTTGTCGCGTACCCACCCGGAGTTGGTGCGCGGCCTGTTCGAGCTTGAAATCCCTGAGGTGGGCGACGGCGCCGTGGAACTCGTTGCTATTGCCCGCGAGGCTGGCCACCGTTCGAAGGTGTCCGTCATCGGCCATGCCAAAGGGCTTAACGCCAAGGGGGCCTGCATTGGTCCACGTGGCGAGCGCGTCAACAACATCATGCGCGAACTTGGTGGCGAGAAGATTGACATCATTGACTACAACGAGGATCCTGCGGTTTACGTTGGCAATTCTTTGGCGCCGTCGAAGGTGGTTCGCGTCGAGGTCGTTGACCCAGATGCGCAGGTCGCACGCGTAACCGTGCCGGACTATCAGCTGTCTTTGGCCATCGGTAAAGAAGGCCAGAACGCGCGCCTGGCCGCGCGCCTGACCGGTTGGAAGATCGACATCCACTCGGACGCTGCACAGGACTAAAAGACCTAATTAAGGATCTGCCGCATTTTCGCGTAAGCTAGATAGCGGCCCACATGCAGAAAAGCTGGGGCGTTTTTCAAGCGATCGTTTATGTAGGGAGTTGGATGTCACCTCGACAACCACACACAAGGCTCCGTACGTGCATCGCTACGCGCCGTCGCTTTCCTGACACGCAGCTACTGCGGGTTGTCGTTGATAGCGCCGATCCCACTGGCCGCCGTGTCGTGGCAGATCCACTTCGCCGGCTTCCCGGAAGGGGAGCTTGGATTACCCCGGATCTCACTGCATTAGAGCTGGCGGAGCGCACCCGAGCCTTTCGACGCGCGCTTCGGTTATCCACTGACGTGGATACAGGTCACGTACGTGAGTACCTGGAAACGCAGGCGAAAGTCGGCGCAACCTAGGTGCATTCGTGGAGGCATCGCGCTTCCATGAGCCAGAGTTAAAGGAAGACCGAACACTGATGAGCACACAACGATGAAGCATCAGCGATGAAAGTCCATAGCCATTAACTAGGGGTCAGGCCACAACGGCCTTGGCTCCTAGTCACAATCACAAGGAGACAAGTGCCCGGAAAGCTACGTGTTCACGAGCTCGCAAAGCAGCTCGGTGTAACCAGCAAGGAACTACTCGCCACGCTCAAGGAGCAGGGCGAATTCGTTAAAACCGCATCTTCAACCATTGAACCCCCAGTGGTGAAGAAGATGCGCGCCCACTATGAGGCGCAGTCCGGCGGAGAGAAGCCATCCGGCGATCAGCCTGCCAAGGCGGCAGCGGCTGACAAGGCCGCAAAGCCTGCAGCTAAGACCTCCGCAAAGCCAGGCGCAGCGGCGTCTGCACCAAAGCCAGGTGCGCCGAAGCCAGCAGCTGCCAAGTCCGGTGCTGCAAAGTCCGCACCTAAGGAAGAGGCACCGGCTGCAAAGGCCGAGGCTTCCCAGAAGCCTGCCGCTTCTGCAGCTAAGCCAGGTCCGAAGCCGGGCGCATCGAAGTCGGCTCCGAAGGCTCCACAGAAGTCCCAGACAAACGCAGAGGCTAAGTCAGCACCGAAGCCGGGTGGCGAGCGCCCGACTCCGGGTAACTCCATGCCTCGTCCGATGCCGAAGCCAGGCGGTACCCGCCGCGTGGCCAACAACCCGTTCTCCACTGGCGGTGCCGGTGGCGACCGTCCAGGACCTCGTCCGGGCGGTTCCAAGGGCCCACGTCCTGGCGGCAAGCCAGGCGATAACCGTGGTGGCAAGGGCGGCGGACGCTCCGGCCAGGGTGAAGGCAACCAGCGTCAAGGCCAGGGACAGGGCGGCGGCCGTCGTCCATCGCCGGCCATGATGCCTTCGCATCCGAACCCGGCAGCCATGCCGTCCAAGTCCTCCAACGGTGGCCGTGGCCGCGGTGGGCGTGGCCAGGGTGGACCAGGCCAGGGCGGCCCGGGTGGCTTCCGTGGTGGCGGTCGCGGCGGTCGTCGCGGCGGCACCGCTGGTGCATTCGGCCGTCCAGGTGGCGCACCACGCAGGGGCAAGAAGTCCAAGCGTCAGAAACGTCATGAGTTCGAAGAGCAGCAGAAGCATGAGGTAGGTGGCGTACGTCTGCCTGACGGCAAGGGGCAGACCGTACGTCTGCGCCGAGGTGCATCTTTGGCTGACTTCGCTGAGAAGATTGGTGCAGATCCAGCAGCATTGGTACAGGCTCTGTTTAACCTCGGTGAGATGGTTACCGCAACCGCCTCCGTTTCCGAGGAAACCCTGCAGCTGCTGGGGGCTGAGATTCACTACGACGTCCAGGTCGTCTCCCCAGAAGACGAGGACCGTGAGCTGCTCGAGTCCTTCGACCTGCAGTTCGGTGAGGACGAGGGCGGCGAAGAGGCGCTCGAGAAGCGTCCTCCAGTCGTTACCGTCATGGGTCACGTTGACCACGGTAAGACCCGCCTTTTGGACTCCATCCGTAAGACCAACGAGCGCGAGGGCGAGGCCGGCGGCATCACCCAGGGCATCGGTGCATACCAGACCACCGTTGAACTGGAAGATGGCGAGCGCACCATCACTTTCCTGGATACCCCGGGTCACGAGGCGTTTACCGCTATGCGTGCGCGTGGTGCAAAGTCCACCGACTTGGCAATCTTGGTTGTCGCAGCGGACGACGGCGTCATGCCGCAGACCGTTGAGGCTATTAACCACGCCAAGGCTGCGGACATCCCAGTCGTGGTTGCTGTTAACAAGATCGATAAGCCGGAGGCATCCCCGGACAAGATCCGTGGCCAGCTCACCGAGTATGGACTGGTTCCGGAGGAGTACGGCGGCGATACCATGTTCGTCGACATCTCTGCAAAGCAGAACATCAACATCGATGGTCTGTTGGAGGCAGTTATCCTGACTGCCGATGCAGCTCTCGAGCTGACTGCTAACCCAGAGATGGACGCACAGGGCGTAGCCATCGAGGCTCACCTCGATCGTGGTCGTGGTCCAGTTGCCACTGTCATCGTTCAGCGCGGTACCCTCCGCGTTGGTGACTCCATCGTCGTCGGTGACGCTCACGGCCGTGTCCGCCGCATGCTCGACGAGTTCGGCAACGACGTCGAAGAGGCAGGTCCGTCCCGTCCGGTTCAGGTCCAGGGCCTCAACGGTGTGCCAGGCGCTGGCGACAACCTCCTTGTGGTCGAAGACGACCGCGTGGCCCGCCAGATTGCTGCACAGCGTGATGCTCGCAAGCGTTCCGCTTTGCAGGCAAAGGCTCGCAAGCGCGTCTCTCTCGAGGATCTGGATGCAGTTCTCAAGGAGACCTCGACCCTCAACCTCATCCTCAAGGGCGACAACGCCGGTTCGGTGGAAGCCCTGGAAGATGCGTTGTTGGACATCGAGATCGACGACGAGGTACAGCTCAACATCATCGACCGTGGCGTCGGTGCTGTAACCCAGACCAACGTCTCCTTGGCAGCGGCTTCCGACGCCATCATCATCGCCTTCAACGTTCGCGCTGAGGGTAAGGCAACTGAGGAAGCTAACGCCGAGGGCGTAGATATCCGCTACTACACGGTTATCTACCGCGCCATCGAAGAGGTCGAGGCTGCTCTCAAGGGCATGCTTAAGCCAATCTACGAGGAGCGCGACACAGGCGCTGCGGAGATCCGCGCGCTGTTCAAGTCCTCCGCCGTCGGCACCATCGCGGGCTGCATGGTTACCGAGGGCAAGGTCAAGCGCAACGGCAAGGTCCGCCTCGTTCGCGATGGCAACGTCATCACTTCCGACGCCAAGATCGAGTCCCTGCGCCACGAAAAGGACGACGCAAACGAGATCAACGCCGGCTACGAGTGCGGTATGGTCCTGTCCTACCCGGACATCCAGGTGGGCGACCAGATCCAGGCCTACGAAGAGGTCGAGGTTCCGCGTACCTAGTCCGCAAGCGGAGTAAATAGAATCGCCAGGTGTTTCCCCGATGAGGGGGAAGCCCTGGCGATTTTATTAGCTGTCGCCGGGTCTTTTCGTAACTCCTTCAGCGACCTTTCACACTGATCCTTTTGTTTCTGCTGCAGGACATGGATGCGGAGTAATGTAAGATGAACACGGTTTTATAGATCTTGGTAGAGATCGCTAGTTCGACGGAGAAGGAGTTGCACCATGGTTGACCACGCGCGTGCTGCACGAATGGCTAAGCGTATTCAGGAAATCGTGGCGAGTGCCATCGAACGCGAGATCAAGGACCGTCGCCTCGAGATGGTGACCATCACCGATACTCGCGTCACGGGTGATCTCCACGATGCCACCGTTTACTACACCGTGCGCGGCAAGGACATCGACTCCGAGCCGGATTTTGACAAGGCAGCAGAGGCACTCAATCGCGCGAAGGGCCAACTGCGCAAGATTGTGGGCGATCAGCTCTCCGTGCGCTTTACCCCGACGCTCGCCTTCGAGGTCGATACCGTTCCGGAGGCTTCCGCCCACATGGAGGATTTGCTGGCGCGCGCCCGCGCCCGCGATGCGGAGCTTGCCAAACTGAAGGCCAACGCGAAGCCCGCTGGAGACGCGAACCCATACAAGGATTCCGCTCGGGAAGAGGCCTAGGGTGCGCCGCACTGATTATCAAAGCGCCGCCGACGCCTTGATAGAAGCGAGCAGCATCTGCATCATTACGCACCTGCGCCCCGATGCGGATGCTATCGGCTCTGCCGCCGCGTTGAACCTGGCGTTGCGCCAGCGAGGCAAGCAGACCCGCACCGTCATCGGCCAGGAACACCCGATTTCGAACAATCTCTTCACCATCCCTGCCGCCGACGAGATTGAGCTCGTTAACACCCTGCCCAAAGGCTATGACCTTTATGTCACGGTGGACTGCGGTTCCATCGACCGCACCGGAGCTCTCATGCGGGAGTTGGAGAAGATGGCGGGCACCGGCCGCGTTCTGTGCATCGACCACCACGCATCGAACCGCGGTTTCGGTTCCATCAACCTGATTGATCCGGAGTGCGAGTCCACCACTGTGGTGCTTCTCGACGTCCTCGATATGCTCTCCGTGCAGATCGATCGCGGGATTGCGCATTGCCTCTATGCCGGTCTGGTCACCGACACCGGCAGCTTCCGCTGGGGCCGGCCAGCCATGCACGACATCGCTGCCCGCCTGATGTTCTACGGGCTCGATACCAAGCAGATCGCAGTGGATCTGATGGACTCCAATACTGCCGACGACGTGCAGATGGTCGGCCGCGTGCTGTCTGGTCTGCGCATCATCGAAGCCGGCGAGCACCGCCTCGGCACGCTTATTGTGCCCGTTGAGGAAGTACAGTCGCACTCCGATTCCGCCGTGGAATCCATGGTGGACTTCGTGCGCGCGCTCAAAGGCACCGACATGGGCGTGGTGTTCAAGGAGCAACGCGCGGGAGTCTGGGCGGTGTCGCTGCGTTCTTCCACCGTTAACTGCGCGCAGGTGGCGCTCATGTTCGACGGCGGCGGGCACATCCCGGCGGCCGGTTATACGGCCCTGGGCAAGCCAGAAGAAATCATTGCTCATCTCGTCGACGCACTTGCCGCTTACGACGAAGAAAATGCTGTAGGGGAGTAACCATCACGCGGCGCGAACAGGACAATGCTTCGGCAGAAGCAGAAGATACTTCGAAGCTAGGTAAGGCAGTCACCCGCGTGAGCGCTGGTGAGGTATTTCGCCTCGCATTTCCGGCGCTGGGCGTGTTGGCTGCCATGCCGTTGTACCTACTGCTCGATACCGCAGTGGTGGGCCGCCTCGGCGCGCACCAACTCGCGGCACTCGGCGCTGCTGCCACCATCCATACGATGGTGACAACCCAGCTGACCTTCCTTTCCTATGGCACCACGGCGCGCGCCTCGCGGCTTTTCGGCGCGGGCAAGAAGAACGAAGCCGTAGCCGAGGGCGTGCAGGCAACCTACGTAGCCCTTGGCGTGGGCATGTCCCTGGCCGTCATCATGTGGATCGGTGCCGGCCACTTTGCCCAGTGGCTGACCGGCAACCCTGAGACCGCCCAGGACACCGCGCTGTGGCTGCGCATCGCCGCCTTCGCTATCCCGCTCAATCTCATCGAGATGGCAGGCAACGGTTGGATGCGCGGCGTTCAAAACACAGTAAAGCCGCTGATCTTTACCCTGGCCGGCCTCATCCCCGGCGCCATCGCGGTGCCGCTCTTTGTCCACCAGTGGGGCCTTGCCGGCTCCGCCTGGGCCACGGTGCTGGGCATGGCGATCATGGCCTCGCTCTTCCTGTGGGAACTTCACCGTGAGCACGTGGGCTCTTGGCGGCTGCAGTGGGGCGTCGTCAAGCGCCAGCTCGTGTTGGGCCGCGATCTCATCGTGCGCTCTGCCAGCTTCCAGGTGGCCTTTCTTTCGGCCGCCGCCGTGGCTTCCCGCTTCGGTACGGCCCAGCTTGCCGCGCACCAGATCATGATTCAGCTGTGGAACTTCCTGTCGCTCGTGCTGGATTCTCTGGCCATCGCCGCCCAGGCGTTGACCGGCGCGGCGCTCGGCGCGGGCTCGGCCAAGCATGCGCGCAGCGTCGGAACCAAGGTCACTTTCTACTCCACGGCCTTTGCTCTCGGGCTCGGCGCAGTCCTAGCCCTGGGCATCGGTATCATTCCTGTGCTTTTTACCACCGATGCAGCGGTGCTCGAGGTCATCCGTGTGCCGTGGCTCATCATGATTGCCATGGTGGTTCTGGGAGGAGTGGTCTTTGCACTCGACGGCGTCCTGCTCGGCGCCAGCGATGCCGCCTTCCTGCGCACACTGACCATCGTTTCGGTGCTTTGCGGATTCCTGCCCGGTGTGTGGGCGGCCTACGCCTTGGGAGCGGGCCTTCCCGGCGTGTGGTGCGGTCTTGCGTTGTTTGTTTCCATCCGTTTCCTCGGCGTGGTCTATCGCTTCCGCTCGATGCGCTGGGCTGTGGTCTAACCTGAAGAGGAAAGAAGAAAGGAGCACGCCATGGCGACCTTATGGGCGGTGTCAGATCTCCACGCGGCAGTGCGCGCTAATTCCAGCCGCATCGATGAGCTTTACCCGGAAGATCCTGCCGATTGGCTCATCGTGGCCGGTGACGTGGCCGAGCGCACCGAACTCGTACTGCGCATCCTCACCAAGCTTTCGCGGCGTTATGCCAAGGTGATCTGGGTGCCGGGAAACCACGAGCTCTTCTCGCGTTCCCAAGATAGGTGCCAGGGCCGCGCCAAGTATGACGAGCTGGTGGAGGGCTGCCGCGAAATCGGCGTAGTGACTCCGGAGGACCCATATCCCGTCTTCGGTGGGGTGACCATTGTGCCGCTGTTTACCCTTTATGATTACAGCTTCCGCCCACCCGGCACTACCGTCGAGGGCGCCTTAGAGCGTGCCCGTGAACACCAGATTGTCATGACCGATGACTTCGCCATCGCTCCCTTCGTCGACATTCGCGCCTGGTGCTGGGATCGCCTTGCCTATTCCATCAAGCGCCTTTCCCGGGTAAGTGGACCTACGGTGTTGGTCAATCACTGGCCGCTGGTTCAAGAACCCACGCTGCGCATGGCGTGGCCGGAAATCGCCCTGTGGTGCGGCACTCGCCATACCCGCTCGTGGGCGCGGCGCTATAACGCGCAGGCGGTCATCTACGGTCACCTGCATCTGCCCGGCTGCATCAACGTCGATGGGGTAGACCACATCGAGGTCTCACTGGGCTATCCCCGCGAGTGGGAGGCGCACGGCCATCTCCAGCAGTGGCCTTATCCGGTCCTACACAGTGATGAGTCTGCGTCCTCGGCGCTAGAGGAGGTGCGCTAATGCTGGAACCAAACCTGTTCCCAGATACCGCCCGCTACTGTTACGTGCGCACCGACGCTGCGATTACGGATCTGATGAATTACACGCAGCTGGACCCGCAGGAGCAATCCTTGGTCTCCCAGGCAGTTGACGTGCGCAAGGCGGAATTCGGAGACGCCCGCTGGTGTGCGCATCGTGCTTTGCAGGAGCTGGGCTGTGAAAGTCAGGAGCCCATCATGCGCGGCGAGCGGGGCATGCCGCTGTGGCCGCACGGCTATACCGGTTCTATGACGCATACAGAGGGCCTGCGCGCGGCAGTGGCGGCTCCGAGTAAACACGTGCGCTCCATGGGCCTGGATGCCGAACCTGCCGAGCCATTGCCCGATCACGTGCTGACCATGATTGCGCGCGCAGGGGAGATGACGCAGTTAACGCGGCTTGCCGACGCCGGGATTAGCTGCCCCGATCGCTTATTGTTCTGCGCCAAGGAAGCCACGTACAAAGCGTGGTTTCCCATGACACATCGCTGGCTGGACTTCGACCAAGCAGAGATCGACTTGCGCCTCGACGGCACCTTGATCTCCTATATCTTGGCCCGGCCGACCCCCGTACCGCTGATTAGCGGCCGTTGGATGATCCGCGATGGCTTCGTCATCGTTTCCACGGTGGTGCCCGCGGTGGGCTTTTAGTGGCGGGCTCTCAATAGCCCACCCACGGGCCTAAAGCGTCGACGGCCGCGCCACGAAGACCGTGGCCAGGCGCTTGCCCTTTTCCTTGATGAGCGCAATCGAGTGACCATCAGGATCTACCGCCGCATAGGTGCCCTTTAGCCCGCGCGGCTCGAGCCATTTGCCCATGGCAAGCGCCTTTGCCTCGTCTTCGGTGACCTGAAGGACAGGGTAGGAGCGGGCGAGCGCCTCGTCGAGGGAGAGCGAAAGCGCCGGAGCATCAGCGAGCTCGTCGAGGGTCCGGGCGTCATCAAGCGTAAATGGCCCTACCTCTGTGCGGCGCAGAGCGGTGAGGTGGCCGCCCACGCCGAGCGCCTCACCTAAGTCGCGAGCGAGGGAGCGGATATAGGTGCCAGACGAGCAATCAACGGTGACGTCGAGGTCCAGGTACTCACCTTCGATGCGGTGGGCGAGGATGTCGAAGCGGCTGACCGTAACCGGGCGGGCGGGGATTTCTACCTCTTCGCCCTCGCGCACACGCTCGTGGGCGCGCTTTCCGTCGATCTTGATTGCAGAGACCGCGGCGGGGCGCTGCATGATGTCACCGGTGAGAGCAGCGACCTCTTTATTGACCTGCTCCATATCGAGTTCGCTTGCAGGCTTGCCCCAGGTGCGCTCGCCCTCGGCGTCGTCAGTATGCGTCGCCATGCCAAGGCGAATAGTGGCGTCGTAGGACTTGGTTGACGCGACCATGTGCGCGAGGAACTTGGTGCCGCGTTCCAAACCGACCACCAAAACGCCGGTGGCCATCGGGTCGAGGGTGCCTGCGTGGCCCACCTTGCGGGTGTGAAATATGCGGCGGAGGCGGCCCACCACATCGTGTGAGGTCATGCCTTGCGGCTTGTCCACTACCACCAGGCCAGAATTTGCGAGCGCATCAGTCATGCCCTGCAGTCTATTCCACGCCTCGCCGTGCATTAGCATGGTGGCCGTGGATATTTGGTACGGAATCGACAGCATCCCCGGTGACTTTGGCCCGACTGCGGTGACCATCGGCGTCTTTGACGGCGTACACCGCGGCCATCAGCAGCTCATTAATAATGCGGTGAGCTTTGCGCGTGCGGAGCACATGCGCACGGTGATGGTGACTTTTGATCCGCACCCGGTCGCGGTCTTCCTCCCGGAGCGCGCGCCGCTGTCCGTGGTGACGTTTGAGCGGCGCCTGCAGCTGGCGGAAGAGATGGGCATCGATGCGGTGCTCGTCATCGACTTCACCAAGGAGCTCGTGGGCACGACTCCGCAGCACTACGTCGAAGACCTGATTGTGGGAAAGCTGCATGCGCGTCACGTGGTCGTGGGGGAGAATTTCACGTTCGGTGCGGGCGCGAGCGGCACGGCGGACGCGATGGTGGAGTTCGGTAAAACCCATGGCTTTAGTGTCGACGTGGTGCCGCTGCTTGACGACGCCGGGGTGCGAATCTGCTCCACAAACATCCGCGCCAACCTGGCGGCGGGCGAGATTGCCAAGGCCAATTGGGCGCTGGGCCGGCACTTTTCGGTGACGGGCCCGGTGGTGCGTGGCGCCGGACGCGGCGGCAAGGAGCTCGGTTTTCCTACCGCCAATCAGTACTTCCCGGACAGCGTGGCGATTCCGGCCGATGGCGTCTATGCGGGCTGGTTCATCCTGGAGCCGGCTGAGGCGCCCGTTGAGGGCAACATGGACCACGGCATGGCTTATGCGGCGGCGATCTCTGTGGGCACGAACCCGACTTTCGGCGACGAAGAGCGTTCCATCGAGTCCTTCGTGCTGGATCGCGATGCCGATCTATATGGGCACGTGGCCACCGTGAAGTTCGTGGATCATCTGCGCGACATGGTGAAGTTCAACTCGGTAGAAGAGCTGCTGGGCGCGATGGCGGCAGATGTGGCCAAGGCACGTGAGGTCTTAGCCGCAGATGCCAAGGCTTGTGGCTGGGAGAAGGACGAGTACTTCCTGCAGGAGGGCTAAATGAAGGTCATTCTGGATCTCGATACCGGGATCGACGATGCCCTGGCGCTGGCCTATGCGCTGGCGCATCCTGACCTTGAGCTCATCGGCGTGACGGTGACTTATGGCAACGTGCCGGTGGAGCTCGGCGTGCGTAATACCTTGGTGCTGCTGGAGCTGCTCGGGGCTGGCGACGTCCCGGTCTTTGCCGGTGAGCAGCCAGCGGGGTTCCAGGTCAAGCCAATTTCCGCATTCATCCATGGCCGCAATGGCATTGGCGACGTCCTGCTTCCGCCGCCGCGCGGGCAGGTACAGGAAGAATCTGCAGTGGAGTTTTTGTGCCGGGCGGCGCGTGAATATGGCGAAGACCTGGTGATTATCCCGACTGGGCCTTCGACCACGATTGCGGCGGCGCTGAAAGCTGAACCCGTACTTTCTGATACTCGCATCGTCATGATGGGCGGGGCGCTGACCGTGCCCGGAAACGTCACCACCTGGTCTGAGGCCAATGTGGCACAGGACCCCGCCGCCACGGACTTCCTCTTCCGTACCGCCCGCGACGTGACGATGGTGGGCTTGGATGTCACGTTGCAAACGCTTCTGACCGCTGCGGAGACCAGGCAGTGGCGTGGGCTTGGTACGCGGGCCGGACGCGTTTATGCGGACATGCTCGACTATTACATCCGCGCCTACGCCGCCATCGAACCGGACCTGGGCGGTTGTGGCCTGCACGATCCGCTCGCGGTGGCCGTGGCGGCAGACCCTAGCCTGGTCACCTGCTTCGACACCAACCTGGCCTGCGAAACTACGGGCACGACCCCGGGCCGCACCATCGGCGACGTTGCCAGGATGAAAGAACCACACAAGGCTGCCCACGTGGCAGTAGAGGTGGATGCCCCGCGCTTTGCGGCTGAGCTGATGGACAAGCTCAATTCGCTCCTGCAACAGCATTAACGTGCAGCAAGTGACATGTCTTCTGCGCATTGTGCCAAGAAGCCGAAGTTTGGGTTTGAGGTAGAAAAGCTGTTAGAGTTATCGCTTGGCTTTGTGACTGCGGTCCGCAGCAGTTAAAGGCGCTTAGAATTTCATGCGGACTGAAATACAATAGGAGAAATCCAACATGGCTTTGAGCACCGAGAAGAAGGCAGAGATCCTCAAGGAGTACGGCCTGCACGAGACCGACACCGGCTCCCCAGAGGCACAGATCGCTCTGCTGACCTCCCGTATCAACACCCTGACCGAGCACCTGAAGTTCCACAAGCACGATCACCACTCCCGTCGTGGTCTGCTGCTGATGGTTGGTCGTCGCCGTGGCCTGCTGAAGTACCTCGCAGCTAACGACATCGATCGTTACCGTGACCTCATCTCCCGCCTGGGCCTGCGCCGCTAAGAGCGCCCCAAGGTAGAGACAAATCCTCAGTCCGTTCGCTGGACTGAGGATTTTTTGCGTTTTGGATTTCTCGTCTGGTTTACGTGGGCGGCGGACTCTAGGGCCGCTGGTGGTTGGGCTGGAGTCGAAAAGGGAAGCGCTTTGCTGGGCAAACGCGGCAAACATGCAGGGTATCTGCTAGAATTGTGCAACGTTGTCATAGACAAATTTTTGAGAAGGCGGCACCGATGATCGCCAAAGAAACCTCCAAAGGAGAAAGACTTTAATGAGCGCTAAGAACGCCGTTGAGTTCAACATTGATGAAGAATTCGGTATCACCGAAGCAATCGCCACCCTTGACAATGGCGATTTTGGCACCCGCACCATCCGTTTCGAGACTGGCCTGCTGGCTCGTCAGGCGGGCGGCTCTGTCACCACTTACCTGGACGAGGACACCATGCTCCTGTCCACCACCACTGCCTCCAACCAGCCACGTGAAGGTTTTGACTTCTTCCCACTGACCGTGGACGTCGAGGAGCGTATGTACGCAGCCGGAAAGATTCCGGGCTCCTTCTTCCGCCGTGAGGGCCGTCCCTCCACCGAGGCCATCCTGGCCTGCCGCCTGATTGACCGTCCACTGCGCCCGACCTTTGTCAAGGGTCTGCGCAATGAGGTACAGGTCGTTGTTACCGTGCTTTCTATGGCGCCGGAGGAGTACTACGACGTCATCGCCATCAACGGCGCTTCTGCTTCCACGCAGCTGTCTGGCCTGCCGGTTTCCGGCGCTGTCGGCGGCGTGCGCATGGCACTCATCGCTGATGACAAGCACCCGAAGGGCCAGTGGGTTGCATTCCCGAACCACGAGCAGCACGAGCGCGCACTGTTCGAGATGGTCGTTGCCGGCCGCATCGTAAAGAAGGGCAACAAGGAAGACGTTGCCATCATGATGGTCGAGGCTGGCGCAGGCATCAACGTTGCTGAGCGCATCAAGGAAGGTGCACCGGCTCCGCAGGAGTCCACTGTCGCTGAGGGCCTTGAGGCAGCGAAGCCGTTCATCAAGACCCTGTGCGAGGCTCAGGCAGGTCTGGCTGCGCGCGCTGCTAAGGAAACCCAGGAGTTCCCGCTCTTCCCGCCGTACACCGATGACATCTTCGCCGCAGTTGAGAAGGCTGCCTCTAAGAAGCTGGAGAAGCTGCTGACCATCCCCGGCAAGCAGGACCGCGACGACGCAACGAACGAGTACATGGAGCAGGTCGAGGCTGACCTCCTTGAGAAGTTCGAAGAAGAGGACGCTTCCAAGCAGATCCGTGCTGCTTACAACGCCGTGATGAAGGCAATCGTGCGTAAGAAGATCCTCACCGAGGGCTTCCGCATCGACGGCCGTGGCGTCACCGACATCCGTGACCTGGGCGTTGAGGTTGACCTCATCCCACGCGCCCACGGTTCCTCCCTGTTCGAGCGCGGCGAGACCCAGATCCTGGGCGTTACCACCCTGGACATGCTCAAGATGGAGCAGCAGATCGATTCCCTGACCCCGGTCACGGGCAAGCGCTACATGCACCACTACAACTTCCCGCCGTATTCCACGGGTGAGACCGGCCGCGTTGGCTCCCCGAAGCGCCGCGAAATCGGCCACGGTGCACTCGCTGAGCGCGCACTGCTTCCGGTTATTCCTTCCCGTGAGGACTTCCCGTACGCCATCCGTCAGGTCTCTGAGGCGCTCGGCTCCAACGGTTCTACCTCCATGGGCTCAGTTTGCGCATCGACCCTGTCCCTGTACAACGCTGGCGTTCCACTGAAGGCACCGGTTGCAGGTATCGCAATGGGTCTTGTCTCCGGCGAGGTAGACGGCAAGGAGAAGTTCGTCGCTCTGACTGACATCCTCGGTGCTGAGGACGCTTTCGGTGACATGGACTTCAAGGTCGCAGGTACCTCCGAGTACATCACTGCTCTGCAGCTGGACACCAAGCTGGACGGCATCCCGTCCAAGGTCTTGGCACAGGCCCTGGAGCAGGCTCGCGACGCCCGCGCCACCATCCTGGACACCATGGCTGAGGTCATCGAAGGCCCAGACGAGATGTCTGGCCTGGCTCCGAAGATCACTTCTGTGAAGATTCCGGTCAACAAGATCGGCGAGCTCATCGGCCCGAAGGGTAAGACCATTAACTCGATTACTGAGGAGACCGGCGCTGAGGTCTCTATCGAGGAAGACGGCACCGTCTACATCTCCGCCGCTACCGGTGAGGCTGCCGACGCTGCAATCGAGAAGGTTAACTCTATTGCTAACCCGCAGCTGCCAAAGGTTGGCGAGCGCTTCCTAGGCACCGTCGTTAAGACCGTAGCCTTCGGCGCGTTTGTCTCCCTGACCCCAGGCCGCGATGGCCTCATCCACATCTCGAAGCTCGGCGGCGACGAGCGCATCGAGAAGGTCGAGGACGTCGTCAACGTCGGCGATAAGATCCAGGTGGAAATCGCAGACATCGACAACCGCGGCAAGATCTCCTTGGTTCCAGTCGAGGAAGACTAGTCGCACCCTCCCGACTAGCCGTGTGATGCGGCTGTCTCACAACGGCGCCCTCGCTTGGCGGTCGCAACTATGCCGGCTGCTAGCGAGGGCGCCTTTCCTTGTCTCTAGCGTCATCGGTGGCTAGGGACAAGCCTTAAGAGTTGTTGAGGAAGTCAATGACAATGCGAGGTGGACCGTCCAAGTACGTGATGGAATAGGGCACTTTCTTATCGAGCCCAATAACGAAGTGAGACTGGGCCTCGAATGCGCTGACAAATTCCACGCTGCGCACGACACCCGCGCCAGGCGTTTGGGCATGGGGCTTGAGCATTGCGTCTCGGAGCTCTTGGCTAACGGGCCACGGTGTGCTTTCGAGGCCTATTTCGAGAGCGATATTGCCGGAGTAGGGCACGGGGAACCCCGACCCTGGTGCGCTTGTGGACTCGGTGTAGTGTGCCCACCACCGCGGAATGCCGGCGCCCGCGAACTCTATGACAACGCGGTCGTAGCCTTGATGGCTACCAGCACGCATAGTGGTTGGGATTAGTTCGCCTTCAGAGGTTCCGTCGAAGTCGATGTCTGCCGTATCTGGAGTGCCTAAGAAGCCCTCTGGAAGCCCATCTGATTTCTGTTCGGTGCTTGTCGGCTGCGGGTTTGTGGTTTCCTCTAACGTTTGACTGCTCGTCGGCGGCGTAGTCTCAGAAGGCGCCACGGTAGATAGCGGCGCGCTGTGGCTGTTGTCGTTGGAGGCACTGCCGGTGCAGGCGGAAAGCGTAAGCGTGGCCGTGGTTAAGGTGGCGGCCACAACGTACAGGCGGCGGCGATGAGAAAGCGAATAGGAAGGCGCAGAGAGTTTGAGAGGCATCATGCTGACCAGTCTAAGAAAACGGGCTCACGCTTGTGCACAATCTTTAAATCATTCCTGCACTGCCCGCCAGATGCATCGACGCTAAAGCTTGAGTTGCACCATTTGGATGAGGTTGCCCACGGTGTCATCGAAAATGGCGATGATAGAAGGGCCGACGTCGGTTGGTTCCATGGTGAAGTCAACGCCCTTTGCGCTGAGCTTTTCGTACTCGGCCTGCACGTCCTCAGACAGGAACTGGGTAAACGGAATACCGTCTTTTTGAGTTCCTCAGTAAAAGGAGCTGCTGCTGGATGGCCCTTGGGCTCTAGCAGGAGTTCGATGCCGCTGTCTTCGGCTGGACCGGAGGCGTTGGTGACAGTGAGCCAACGGAAGTCGCCGTGGGTGACATCGTCTTTAACCTTGAATCCCAAGGTGTTGACGTAGAAATCGTGGGCGCGAGCGACGTCGTCGACAAGCACGGAAGCAATCTAGATGCGCATGGCACAAAGTCTGCGTTGCCAACTGGCGCGTTAGACTGGTCGGCGTTGGGGCAGGCAATAAGGCCTGCGCTAGATGTAGCGTGCTTATACGTATGTAAATTTAGATTGAATATCGAAGATCGAACATCGAACATTGAACAGGGCAAAGGAGCATTTATGGCTATCAAAGTTGGCGTCTTGGGTGCGAAGGGCCGCGTGGGCCAGGCGATTGTAGAAGGCGTTGATGCGGCAGATGACCTCGAGCTGGTCGCTGAGGTTGACCGCGATACTGACCTGCAGGTGCTGGTGGATAACCACGCCGAGGTTATCGTTGACTTCACCCAGCCGTCTTCGGTGATGGCAAACCTCGAGTTCTGCATTGGCAACGGCATTCACTGCGTCGTGGGCACCACCGGTTTCGACGCAGACCGCCTGGCACAGGTCGAGGAGTGGACCAAGCAAGATGGCGCCGGCAACGTCCTGATTGCACCAAACTTTGCTATCTCCGCCGTGCTGACCATGGTTTTCGCAGCACAGGCTGCGAAGTACTTCGAGACCGCCGAGGTCGTGGAGTACCACCACCCAACCAAGCTGGATGCGCCTTCTGGCACCGCCATCCACACCGCGCAGGGCATTGCGGCAGCCCGCAAGGAAGCAGGACTAGGGGAGATGCCGGACGCTACCGAGCAGTCTCTCGAAGGCGCACGCGGCGCCGACGTCGACGGTGTCCCAGTCCATGCCGTGCGTACCCGCGGCATGGTTGCCCACGAGGAAGTCATCTTCGGCGCCCAGGGGCAGTCCTTGACCATCCGCCAGGATTCCTATGATCGTTCTTCCTTCACCCCGGGCGTGCTGGTTGGCGTTCGCCAGATTGCAGAGCACCCAGGGCTGACCGTGGGTCTTGAGAAGTACTTGGGCCTATAAGTCGGACTATCGGGGAGACATAAGGCACTAAATATGGCACGCATTAGCGAACTGGACGTCCAGCTCATCGCGGCAACGCAGTTCCACCCGCCGCGGGGCATCGAGTGGGAGAGGGAACAGGCAGCCTCCGATGGCGAGGCTCTCGTCGAATTTGCCGGCCGGGCTTGCTACGAGTCCTTCGATAAGCCGAATCCGCGCACCGCGGAGAACTCGGCCTATCTACGGCATATTCTGGAGGTCGGCCACGACGCATTGCTGGAGCACGCCACGGCCACGCTGTATATCCGCGGCCTGTCGCGCTCTGCCAGCCACGAGTTGGTGCGCCACCGCCATTTCTCCTTCTCGCAGCTTTCGCAACGCTACGTGCATCCGGAGGAAACACAGGTGGTACTGCCCAAGCTCATTGCTGAAGACGAGCAGCTGACGCGGCTTACCATGCAGGCAGTGGATGAGACGCGTTTTGTCTATAACGAGCTGCTCAGCGCGCTGGAGGGCAAGCTGGAAGATGAGCCCAACGCACTACTGCGCAAGAAGCAGGCGCGGCAAGCGGCGCGCGCCGTGCTGCCCAACCTGACGGAAAGCCGCATCGTGGTTACCGGAAACTACCGGGCTTGGCGCCATTTCATCGGCGCGCGTGCCACCGAGCAAGCGGACACCGAGATGCGTGAGCTAGCGATTGCCTGCCTCAAGCTGTTGCGCGAGCAGTCGCCGGTGGTATTCGATGACTTCCACATCACCCAGCTTGCCGACGGCACCGAAATGGCATCGAGCCCATACGCCTAGTTCAAGTCCGTGGCGGTGGCCATAGCTTGTTCCGCCACGCGACCCCGATGAACAAATTTTCGCGGGAAGCGGGTAATCTTGACGGCTATGAGCACAGGTATGACAGCAAAGACAGGCGTAGAAACCTTCGGCCGCGTCGGAGTAGCCATGGTCACCCCGTTTGACCGCGATGGCAAACTCGATGTAGCCGCGGGGCGTCGTCTAGCAGCTCACCTCGTTGACAACGGCGTAGATTCCCTCATCCTGGCTGGTACCACGGGTGAATCGCCGACGACAACGCTGGATGAGAAGCTAGAGCTGCTCAAGGCCGTCAAGGAAGAAGTAGGGGACCGCGCAAAGCTCTGCGCAGGTGCAGGTACCAACAACACCGCAGTGTCCATCGAGTTGGCCAAGGCTTCCGCAGAAGCGGGTGCAGACAGCCTGCTCGTTGTGGCTCCTTACTACTCCAAGCCTTCTCAAGAAGGTGTGTACGCCCACTTCGCAGCAATTGCCGAGGCAACCGATCTTCCGATCTGCCTCTATGACATTCCTGGCCGCTCGGGCATTCCAATTGCGACGGAGACCATCCGCCGCCTTGCGGAATTGCCGAACATCAAGGCTGTCAAGGACGCTAAAGGCGACCTTGGCGCGGCCGCACCGCTTATTCAGGAGACCGGCTTGGCTTGGTACTCCGGCGATGATCCGCTGAACCTGCCTTGGCTGACCTTGGGCGCCTCCGGCGTCATTTCGGTCGTCGGCCACGCAGCTCCGCGTGCTCTCGCGGATCTCCTTGTTGCCTTCGAAGAAGGCGACCTTGCACGCGCAAGGGAGATCAATGCACAAACTTTGACCCCGCTCATCCAGGCGCAAGCGCGTCTGGGAGGAGCAACACTCGCAAAGGCTGCCCTGCGTCTGCAGGGCATCGAAGTCGGCGACCCTCGTCTCCCAGTTGTCGCGGCCTCCGCGCAGGAGATCGAGGAGCTTCGCCGTGATATGGAAAAGGCTGGAGTCCTTTAAGAATGACTGAACCCCGTAACCGTTCCCGCAAGGTTACCCGCAAGGCGGGCCCACCAGCGGAAACTGAGACCGCCTCGAACGAGGCGGCTTCGCCGGTTTTTCAGGCACCGACCAATTCGGCGCGCACGGAATCCGGTGAGAACAATTCCAAGAACACCTCCGATGGCCAGTCCTCTGGCAACGGCAACAACGGTAGCAACAATTCCGATAAATCGGGCAACAACGAGGGCGGCAACAACCGTCGCTCCCGTTCCCGTGGCTCCCGTGGCGGCCGTGGTCGCGGTCGCGGCGGCAACGGAAACAATGGCGGTAATGAGAACAATGGCAACGGCAACAACGGTGGCCGCGGCCACCGTAACAACAACCGCGGTCGCCGCAACGTGCCGAAGTCGATGCAGGGCGCGGATCTGACTAAGCGTCTGCCGGAACCACCAAAGCAGCCGAAGGATGCCCTGCGCATCTACGCTCTGGGCGGTATCTCCGAAATTGGCCGTAACATGACCGTCTTCGAGTACCAGGATGAGCTGCTCATCATCGACTGCGGCGTGCTCTTCCCGTCCTCTGGCGAGCCGGGCGTCGACCTGATCCTGCCGGACTTTGGCCCGATCGAGAAGAAGATTCACAAGGTCAAGGCACTCGTTGTCACCCACGCTCACGAGGACCACATTGGTGCTATCCCGTGGCTGCTGAAGCTGCGCCCGGATATTCCAATCGTGGCATCGCGCTTTACCATCGCGCTGATTGCGGCGAAGTGTAAGGAGCACCGCCAGAAGCCGAAGTTCGTTGAGGTCAACGAGAAGTCGGATGTGAACTACGGTTCGTTCCGCTGCCGTTTTTGGGCAGTTAACCACTCCGTTCCGGATGCACTGGGCATCATGCTGGGCACCCCGGCTGGCAATATCATCCACACCGGTGACATCAAGCTGGACCAGACCCCGCTGGATAACCGTCCGACCGACCTTCCGGCGCTATCTCGCTACGGTGATGAGGGCGTCGACCTGATGCTCTGCGAATCCACCAACGCGAACATCCCGGGCGTTTCCGCATCCGAGGGAGATATCCCGGCTACCTTCCGCCGCCTGGTGTCCAATGCTAAGCAGCGCGTCATCATCGCAACCTTCGCGTCCAACGTGTACCGTGTACAGGCAGCTATCGACGCCGCCGTTTATGCTGGCCGCAAGGTTGCCTTCAACGGCCGCTCGATGATGCGCAACATGGAAATCGCCGAGAAGATGGGCTTCCTGAAGGTTCCGCGCGGAACCATCATCCCGATCGACGAGGCTGCCAAGATGGCACCGCACAAGGTCTTGCTCATCACCACCGGTACCCAGGGCGAGCCAATGGCTGCGTTGTCACGCATGGCACGCCGTGAGCACCGTCAGATCACCGTCCGCGACGGCGACCTCATCATCTTCTCCTCGTCCCTGATTCCGGGCAACGAAGAGGCCGTTTACGGTGTCATGAACATGCTCTCCCAGATTGGTGCTGAAGTTATCACCAACAAGGAAGCCAAGGTTCACGCCTCCGGCCACGGCTACGGCGGCGAGCTGCTCTTCCTGTACAACGCTGCGCGTCCGAAGAACGTTATGCCGGTCCACGGCGAGTGGCGTCACCTGCGTGCAAACAAGGAACTGGCAGTCTCCACTGGCGTTGACCGCGACCGCGTGGTTCTGGCACAGAACGGCGTTGTCGTTGATCTGCGCAACGGCCGTGCAGAGGTTGTTGGCCAGATTACCGTGGGTAACCTCTACGTCGATGGCGTCTCCATGGGTGACGTCGACGCAGATACCCTGGCAGACCGCACCAACCTCGGCTCTGGCGGCGTCGTTTCCATCACCTGTGTGATTGATAACCGCACGTCCCGGCTGCTTGAGCATCCGGCTGTATCCACCACTGGTTTCTCTGACGATGACCGCGGCATCGTGCCGGAGGTTGCCAAGTTGGTTGAGTCCACGATGAACGATCTCGCCGCTGAGGGCGAGAACGATACCTACCGCATGGTGCAGAAGCTGCGCCGCAAGGTATCCAAGCTCATGGATTCCAAGTACAAGCGCGAGCCAGTCATCTTGCCGACCATCATCCCGACAAACTCTGGTCCGCTCTTGGCTGATGACGAAGAGGTAGAGGCTTCCCGCGAGTCTCTTTAAATGAGGCAGTAGCTTTAGGAGCTTTAGGCTAAACCTCTCAAACGACATGTGCCCCGGCAGTCTATGCTGGGGCACATGTCGTTTTCTTCTGCTGAGCGCGTCAAGATGGTGGCGCTGTTCCATAAACTCGGTCCGGATGCCCCTACGCTGTGCGAAGGCTGGACCACTCGCGACCTTGCCGCGCACTTGTGGGTAAGGGAAAACCGCCCTGACGCGGCCGCTGGGATGTTCATCCCGCAGCTGCAAAAGCGCCTTGAGTCGGCGATGCAGAAAGCAGCAGCGCGTGACTTCGATGAGCTGGTTGATGCTTGGGGGAGGGGAGCGAAGAAGACGAACCCAATGCGCTACGTTGATTCACTGGCAAACTTCACTGAGCACTTCATCCACCATGAGGACATTCGCCGTGCCAACGGTATGACCGAGCCGCGCGGCTTTTCAAAGGCAGTGGAGAAGGAACTCCACAAGGGGTTGAAAATGTTGGCTCCCCGCATGTTGAGCAAGTCCGCGAAGCCGGTTGTCTTGTACCCGGAGGGCCTTGCTCGCATCGTCGTGGGCGATAGTAAGAAGGTGGCTGAGCGCGGGGACGACGTCGTCCGCGTCCTGGGCCCAGTCTCCGAACTGGTTCTGTGGACCTACGGCCGTGACGCCAGTGACGTCAAGATTGAGGGCGATAACAATGCTATCGTCCGATCCGGCCTCTAACTTTGCGTCAAGCCCTTAGACTAGAATAAGCGCAGCAAATAGCGATTTGCTGCCCATTGAGGATGCAAAAGCGTGTAGAAGCCTTATTCACTAAGGAAAATATCCACCCGAAACTAGTGTGGCGTATGTGAATAGTGGTGCAAGGGCTACTAGAGTGGCGGATATGTCTGTCAAAAACGCACCGTCACGCGCCTCGCACCGTGGCCGCTCCTCAAAGGGAAGCGCCCGCCCTGCGAACCGATCGCGGCCGTCTGGCCGTACCGGTACAGGTAAGTCCTCGAGCCGGAGAAACTCCGAGCATCTCACGCTGACTTCCGCAAACCGCGCTGCTGAGACCTCTTCCGAGAGGACCGGCAGCGCATTTCGTGCTGTCGGTCGTGGGCTAAGCGCGGTTTTTGGCGCCACAGCGCGAGGCATGGGCGATATGGCACGCGGCGTCGGCCGTGGAATGAACAACCTGCGACCGAGTGACGGCGGTGCGGATGATCGCGATATCTACGGCGACTATGACACTGAAGATTACGATGATGTAAGGGAGCCGGAGGAAATTTCTACTCGGGGCAAAACCAAGAAGAGCAAGGTAACCCGCGCCAAGGACAATGGCAAAGGTCGGGGCGAGGACGTCGCGAATAATCCTGAGACTGCGCTGGATCGCTCTGTCGATCCTGAGGGCCGCGTCGCCCGGCAGGAACGCACCATCCAGATTTCCAATCCGGATGCGGTTGCGCTGACCCTGATTGGCATCGCGATTGTCCTCGCGTGTGCGGTGTGGTTCGACATCGTGGGCGTCATCGGTGCCTACCTCACCAATGCGGTGCGCTACGTCATCGGCGCAGGTGCGTACGTGCTACCAGTGGCGCTGGTGGCCCTCGCCATGGCGCTCATGATGGGGGTATCCGGCGTGGCCGGTCACCTCAAGCCACGCGTCGTGGGCGGTACCACCCTCATCATCGTGTGCATGCTGGGCCTCATCCACATCTTTGCTGGACTGCCTGCTCTGTCGTGGTCAAACAATGCTGCAGGTGACGCCGGCGGCGCCATCGGTTTTGTCGTGGGCCAGCTGCTCGAGGCGGCGTTCTCTGCTTATGTTGCGGTTCCATTGCTGTTCCTGTTGATCATTTACGGTGCCCTGAACATCACGGGTATCACCCTGCGCGAGGCCTTCGACTACATCTCGGCGGTCTTCAACGACCTCATGGCCGGCTTGCGCGAACGCAAGGACGGACGCTACGAGGACTACGACGAGGAGCTCCACGACGACGCCTATGGTCACGTCAATGACGATATCGAGGACATCGCCGAGGGGCGTGAACGCGCACCGCGTGAGGAACGCCAGGCGCAGCAGCCGCGCCGCGCACGCCGCCAGCGCCCACGCCGCCTGTCGACGCCGATGGATAACTACCCGGCAGACGCAAACGCAACGGTCTCCTTCGACTCCGCTCAAGCGCCGATGCAGGACGCTGATGAGGACGCCGCAGCTACTGCAGCGCGCGCCGAGCAGTCCGCGCTGCTCGATGATGCGGGGCAGCCGACCGAGGTTATCTCACAACCGGCCACGCCGGCGCACCCAGTGCAGCATGGCCGCCCAGAATTCAATTCAACTATCCCGCGCAGCGTCGACGACACCGATGAGATTCCAGTAGTCCGCGACGAGGAGTCAACCACCGTGCTCCCAGCGTCTCCGCGCTCGGCAACCCCGCGCCGTACCTCCCAGGAATCTGCCGACGCAGCCGGTGCCGCAATCGGCGGTGCCGCCGGTGCTGCCGCTGGCGCGGCTGCGGGTGCTGCGGCAGGAGCGGCGTCGCCAAGCGCTGCTCTCGACTCCGCAGCAGACGTGGTCTCCTCGGCACACGCTGAGGCAGTGCGCCTGTTCCAACAGCGATCCGGGCGCGATGCCACGACCGGCAAGTCCGTCGTAGAGCCAGCAACGCAGTCCCAGCAGTCCGCACCACAGGCGCAACCCGCACAGGCGGCTTCTGCTGCACCGGCCCCGGCACCTGCCCCTGGTGTGGCTAGCGAATCCGACTACGACGTGCCGACCACTGACCTGCTGACCCCGGGCAAGCCTGCCAAGGCGCGTACCGAGGCCAACGACCGCATCATCGAGGCCATCACTGATGTCTTCGAGGAGTTCAAGGTCGACGCCCAGGTCACCGGCTTTAGCCGTGGCCCAACAGTTACTCGCTACGAAATCGAGCTTGGACCAGGCGTCAAGGTCTCCAAGATTACGAACCTGCAGTCCAACCTGGCCTACGCCGTGGCCACGGACAACCTGCGTCTGCTGACCCCGATCCCGGGCAAGTCCGCAGTGGGCATCGAGGTGCCGAACGCAGACCGAGAGATGGTGCGTCTGCGCGACGTGCTTGATTCCCCGGCCATCGTTGGTTCCGACGATCCAATGCTCATCGGCTTGGGCAAGGACATTGAGGGTGAATACTCGTCCTTCTCCGTGAAGAAGATGCCACACCTTTTGGTGGCGGGTGCTACCGGTTCCGGTAAGTCCGCATTCGTGAACTCCATGCTCGTCTCGTTGCTCACCCGCGCGACCCCGGAGGAGGTGCGCCTCATCCTCGTCGACCCGAAGATGGTGGAGCTCACTCCGTACGAAGGCATTCCGCACCTCATCACCCCGATCATCACACAGCCGAAGAAGGCGGCAGCCGCCCTCCAGTGGCTGGTCGAGGAGATGGAGCAGCGCTACATGGACATGCAGTCCGCCCGCGTGCGCAAGATTGAGGATTACAACCGCAAGGTCATCTCCGGCGAGCACCAGGCACCTGCCGGCTCCCAGCGTGAGATGCGCCCGTACCCATACATCGTGTGCGTGGTGGACGAGTTGGCCGACCTCATGATGACCGCCCCGAAGGAAATCGAGGAGTCCATCGTCCGCATTACTCAGAAGGCACGTGCGGCGGGTATCCACCTGGTCCTGGCAACCCAGCGCCCTTCCGTGGACGTCGTGACCGGTCTGATCAAGACCAACGTTCCATCCCGCCTCGCCTTTGCTACCTCGTCGCTGACTGACTCCCGCGTCATTTTGGACCAGGGTGGCGCTGAGAAGCTCATCGGTATGGGCGACGGTCTGTTCATCCCGCAAGGCGGACGCCCGGTGCGTATGCAGGGCGCGTTCGTTTCTGACGAAGAGGTTCAGGCTGTCGTCGATGCCGCGAAGGCACAAGGCCAGCCGAACTACACTGAAGGCGTCACGGAAGAAAAGAAGTCCGAGGCGAAGAAGGAAATCGACGAGGACATCGGAAAAGACCTGGATGATCTGCTTGAGGCCGTCGAACTTGTGGTTACCTCCCAGTTGGGTTCGACGTCGATGCTCCAGCGCAAGCTCCGTATCGGCTTTGCTAAGGCTGGTCGCCTGATGGACTTGATGGAATCCCGCGGCGTCGTGGGTCCTTCCGAGGGCTCGAAGGCACGTGAGGTTCTGGTCAAGCCGGAAGAACTCGACACCATAATCTGGATGATTAAGGGCGCGGATCCGGCTGAAGCCCCGAAGGAAATCCAGGATGAGATGGCGCAGTCTGCTGACGGTGGCGACGCAGCGCTTGACGACGCCGCGTCCTCCGACGACACACGCACCGTGCAGGCCACCTACAACCCATCTTCTGGGGCGTTCTAAGAACTGGACTCCAGTTGTGCTGGTGCTTTAATGCCCTACCGATTTAAATGCGGTAGGGCATTTTCTTTTGTGTAATATAGGACGAGTCTTGGAGGGGAGTACCCCGCTCCACAGCGATGATCGTCAACACGGCAGCTCGGATTTATACCAGGGTTCCCGGTCTCGCTGGCCCGCGTCGAGCGGGTGGGGGAGACCTCCGGTCAATTTCGTAACCCGACCGGAGGATATTTATATATGCATGTCCCATTGTGGATCTGGGCGATCACCATCGTCGTCATTCTCGGATTTTTCATCTTTGATTTCTACAGCCACGTGCGATCCCCGCACGAGCCTTCCATCAAGGAATCCGGCTCCTGGACCCTGTTTTATATGGGCCTCGCCGTCATCTTCGGTGGAATCGTCTGGGTGCTGTGGGATCACGAGCACGCCATTCAGTTCTACACAGGCTGGGTGACTGAGCAGGCCTTGAGCGTGGACAACCTCTTCGTGTTCGCACTGATTATGGGCTCGTTCAAGATTCCTCGCCGCTTCCAGCAGAAGGTGCTGTTGATCGGCATCGTGTTGGCGCTGCTATTCCGCCTCATCTTCATCATGCTCGGTGCTGCGATCATCCAGGCGTGGTCCGACGTGTTCTATCTGTTCGCAATCTTCCTTATCTACACCGCAGTCAAACTCATCATCGATGAGATCCGCGACGCTGAGGAGACGGACCCCAACGACATGCTCGTCATCAAGTGGCTGCGCAAGGTCATCCACGTGACGCCGCGCTACCACGGTGACAAGCTCACCCACCGCGAGGAATCCGGCCCGAAGAAGGGCAAGCTGGCTCTGACGCCACTGTTCGTGGCATTGACCGCTATTGGCCTCATCGACGTTATGTTCGCGTTTGACTCCATCCCGGCTATCTACGGCATTACTTCAGAACCGTTCCTGGTCTTTACTACTAACGCGTTTGCCTTGATGGGCCTGCGCCAGATGTTCTTCCTGATTGATGGCCTCTTGGAGCGTCTGGTCTACCTGCCTTATGGCCTGGGCATCATCTTGGGCTTCATCGGCGTGAAACTCCTCTTCCACGCGCTGCACGAAAACAACCTGCCGTTCGTGAATGGCGGCGAAAACGTCAGTGGCATTCCAGAGATCCCGACCTTGATGTCCCTGCTGGTTATCGTGGGCGTCCTCGCGGTGACCGTTGCCGCCTCTGTTTTGAAGAGCAAGCGCGATGAGGCCCAGGGTGGTATCTCGATATCTCACAACCACTATGATTGGGACGAAGAGGGTAACAAGATAGTTCGCACCAAGAGCGGCGAGTTTGTAGGCAAAGCTGCGGACCTACCGCAGTCAGAATTGCCTTAAACCACAAGTTTAAGAGGCGTTTACGCCGCATCATAAAGGCCCGGAGAGAAACACTGTGCATTCCTCTCCGGGTCTTAGCATTTATCGAGGTTGGGCGCTTACTAGCTACTAGCTAAACGAGTTGATGACTGGATTCCACTCGCGGAAGTCGCGGGCGGTGACTGCGCCGGATGTAAAGAAAGGATCGTTGTCCATGGTTGCGGCAGCGTCTTCGATGGTGGCCGTCTCATCCGTGAACTGGAGGATAATCAACGCGCCGCCCTTGGCATCTGGGAATGGTCCTGAGCCAAGAATCTTGCCTTCGGCATTGAGGCCGTTGATGAATTCGCGGTGCGCCGGACGGTTATCAGCGATGGCCGGATTTTCAGGGTCATATTCGTAGAGTGTTGCAATGTACTTCATGCCCCTCATCTTAGGGAGTTGGGGGAGTCAGCCGCAGGAGCTTCAACATGGCAGGTAGGATTAGTCCCGTGAATGATTCTCAAGCTCAGCAAAAGGCAGCAGCGGCGTCGGATGTAAATCCCAACGTTTCCAACTGGAATCTGCCCAACGTCTTGACCAGCTTGCGAATTCTTTTTATCCCAGTCTTTGCATGGCTTGTCCTGGCGGACCATGAGTGGTGGGCGTTTGGCCTATTTGTGGCTTTGATGATCACGGACAAGCTGGACGGCGACATTGCTCGTTCCCGCGGTCTGATTACAAACTTTGGCAAGATTGCTGACCCCATCGCAGATAAAGCACTGATGACGGCTGCATTCGTCTGTCTCAATATCATCGGTGTGCTGCCTGTGTGGGTGACGGTGGTTATCCTGGTGCGCGAGTTCGGCATTACCTTGTGGCGCATGGCTTTGCTGCGCCAGGGCAAGGTGGTCCCGGCATCTAAGGGTGGCAAGCTAAAGACTGTTCTCCAAACCATCGCCGTTGCCATGTACCTGTGCCCGCTACCGAGCTGGATGGATATCCCTACCTTTGTGGTCATGCTGGCGGCAGTTGTGGTCACCGTGGTCACCGGTGTGCAGTACCTCATTGACGGTAGGAAGCAGAATTGCTAATGGATTCTCTGGCTAGCCAAGTAGTTGAAACGCTCAAGCGGCGCCGGGAAACCGTGGCGTTTTGCGAGTCTCTGACTGCTGGCCTAGCCGCGGCCACCGTGGCCACCGTGCCCGGCGCCTCTGCAGTGTTGCGCGGGGGATTGGTTACCTACGCAACCGAGGTAAAGTCCCATTTCTTGCACGTTCCTCTGGAGCAGCTGGAGGAACGGGGCGTGGTTTCCGCGTCGACGGCGCAGGAGATGGCCGTGGCTGCCGCCCGTGAGACTGGCGCGGATTGGGCGGTCTCGCTAACTGGTGTCGCAGGCCCTGATACTCAGGAGGGCAAACCCGCGGGCACGGTATTCGTAGGGATTGTGGGTCCCAGCGTTGAACCAACGGCGATTCAGACGGAGCACCTTTCTGGCTCGCGCGACGAGATTCGAACGGGTGCTGTAGCCGCAGCATTGAGCCTGCTTCTATCAACTTTGGAAGAAAATTAGCACTGTCGGGAACAAAGTGCTGACTTAGCACGTTATACAGGATGATGAACACTACAACAGCACTTCTTGAAAAGCCTTTAAACGCCACCCAGGCGCGGGTACCGGGTGCCGTCGAAACCCCTAAACGCGCTCCGGAACCGCTCCTTCGTGAGGCTTTGGGGCTCACGCTCCGCGCCTTCCGCGCTGACAAGGGCGTGACTCTCCGCGAGCTCGCCGGCGTGGCCCGTGTATCCCCGGGTTACCTCTCCGAGCTAGAGCGTGGACGCAAGGAAGTATCTTCAGAGCTTCTGGCATCTGTCTGCCATGCACTCGAGGTAAGCGTTGCTGACGTTCTCATTGAGGCAGCGGGCTACATGGCACTGCCGTCGATGGATGAGGAACTGGCGTCGACTGCCCCTGCAGCATCTGAGCTCTAACTAGCTTTTAATAGCCCGCGCTCCACAGCGAACTTTATGCCCTAGGCAACGCAGTGAGGCGCGGGCTTCGCTAGTATAGAGAACCGGAGAAATACTTTTTCAGAAAATTCTGAAAGCTAATTAGGAAGGCCCCAGAATACAATGGCGAATCCATTCGTAAAGGCATGGAAGTACTTGATGGCACTCTTCGATTCCAAGATCGAAGAAAATGCTGATCCGAAGGTTCAGATCGAGCAGGCTATCGAGGAAGCACAGCGTCAGCACCAGGAGCTTTCGCAGCAGGCAGCTGCTGTCATTGGTAACCAGCGTCAGCTGGAGATGCAGCTTAACCGTCGCCTGAGCGAAATTGAGAAGCTGCAGGGCAATACCCGCCAGGCTCTAGAGCTCGCTGATAAAGCTCGTGCTGCAGGTGACGCAACCAAGGCCACCGAGTACGAGAACGCTGCGGAGGCTTTCGCTGCACAGCTCGTTACTGCTGAGCAGTCTGTAGAGGACACCAAGAAGCTTCACGATCAGGCACTTCAGCAGGCTGAGCAGGCTAAGAAGGCTGTCGAGCGCAACGGCATGGCTCTGCGTGAGAAGGTCAACGAGCGCTCCAAGCTGCTGTCTCAGCTTGAGCAGGCCAAGATGCAGGAGAAGGTCTCCGAGTCGCTTAACTCCATGAACGAGCTGACCGCGAACGGCAACTCCCCTTCGCTGGATTCTGTGCGTGACAAGATTGAGCGCCGCTACACCAAGGCATTGGGCCAGGCTGAGCTCGCCGAGAACTCCGTTTCTAATCGCATGCACGAGATTGAGCAGGCTGGCGTTCAGCTCGCAGGCCACTCCCGTCTCGAGCAGATTCGTGCTGAAATGAACACCACCAAGGCTGTGGAGGGCAACCCCCAGCAGGCAATCGAGGGCAACCGCACTGCTGGTTCCGCTGCTGACAAGGCAGCTCAGCCAAATGCTGCAGCTGATGATGCTGTCCAGGCTCGTCTCCGCGAGTTGCGCGGCGAGTAAGCCTTAATTGACGCTACGAAAGTAGCCGATAGCCTCGAGCATAGGAAGGGCCTCACCCTTGGCATCCGCCGGGTGAGGCCCTTCCTGCATGTAGTGAGTTTCTGGGGACTGAAACTCGGGTTCCAAATTCATGGAGCTACTCTTGCTAGCGCTAATCGCCGACGCCGCGGGCTTGCAGGGCCTCACCCATGGCCTGGGCGCGGCGGATAGAGCGGATGACCACCGGTGTACCGAAGGCGAGCAGTGACGTGCCGGCGCCGCGTGCTTTGCGGGCGTCGAGGACTTCATTGACTGTGCCGAGCATTAGCGGCAACAGACGGATTGTCAGCGACATGGCAAGGCTGAGGTTTTCTACCGGCAGTCCGAGTTTCGCGAAAGGCTGTAGTGCCCGCTCGAAAGACTCCATCATGTCTGAAACCTTGGTAGTCAAGGTCAGCAAAACGGCCGCGATGATTGAGGCATAGACACTAAAAAACATCACCACTGCGGTGACAAAGTCCTTTTGCCACCACTGAAACGCGGCTAGGGCCAGCAAGAGATAAAGAGGCGGCAAAAGTTGGCCCCATGCCACACTGATAGGGATACGTGCAATGGGGTAGTAAGCCACTGCTATCGCGGCGGCGCCGATCGCGGTGGGAATGGATTTAGCCCACAGTGTGGTGACCACAATGAATGTAATGAGAACCACAAACTTCACCCACGTCGGACACCGGTGGATGATGGTGTCGGCATCAACGTAATAGCCAAGGGGGATGTTTTTCGGCACGGCTGGCTTCCTACTTCACAAAGAGTTTTGGTTGGGGCGATTGCTGAGTGGGTCGGTTCTTTTAAGCTGACTTCTTTAGCGCGGCCGTGAGGCCATGAGTTTGCGGTAGAAGGTAATGACCTCCTCGGGTGCGCCGTCGGCAGCGATCTTGTGGTCATTGATGCAGATGACGCGGTCGAAGTCATTGATGAATTCGAGGTCGTGGGTGACCACGATGAGCTGTTGCTCAAGTGCCGCGAACTCACGCCGGATGCGGTCACGGTTGCGTAGGTCGAGCAAGGTTGTCGGCTCGTCGGCGATGATGAGCGACGGGTCCATGACTAGTACAGCCGCCAGCGCAAGCAATTGTTTCTGACCACCTGACAGCGTGTGTGGTGATTGCTCCGCTAGATGTGAGAGCCCGAATCTCTCGAGGGCGGCGTCGACACGCGCCTTCTTTTCTTCCTTAGCTAGTTTCATGCGACGCAAGGAAAAGGCGACGTCGTCACGCACATTTGGCATCACGATTTGGTTCTCTGCATCGGAGAATACGAAACCCACTTTGCGGCGGACTTCTTTGCCGCTCTTCGCTACATCGACGGAGTCGACAAGCACTGTGCCCGTAGTTGGCTCACCCAAACCATTGATGAGACGCGTCAGCGTGGACTTGCCCCCACCGTTGGCACCGATGATTCCAATGCGCTGCTCACTGAGGGTCAGGTTGATATCAGAAAGGATCTCCTTGTCCTCGAAAGAGACGCAGACCCCTTGAAATTCGATTGTTGGCATAGTGCTTAAGCCGCGGATTCAGCCTTCTTTGTCACAGGCTTGCGGCCCATGAGATCAGGGAAAGCTGAGTGCACACCGATGGCGATGATGATCATGATCACCAGCTTGAGCGCATCTGGGCCGAGGAATGGGATCTGTGCCAGGGCAGCTTCTCCCCAGCCCATGCCCGCGCGCAGCGCCAGGCCGACGGTGCCGCAAGCGTACTGAACGAGCAAGCTGACAAAGCCGGCGACGGTAATCATGATGGCAAGGCCTGTCTTGTTGCGCGGTGCACGGTAAGCCACAGCGCCGCCGATGGCAGGGGAGATGAGGTAGCCCACGATGTAGCCAACGGTTGGGCCAGGCAGGGCGCTGATGACGCTACGTCCGCCAGCAAGGACCGGAAGGCCTACGAGGCCGAGAAGGATAAACAGCAGGCCCACGAAGAATCCGCGGCGACCGCCAAGAACTAGACCCGCCAGGGTGATGACGGCGTTCTGGATAACGATGGGAACACCGGAGACAGGACTTGGAATGGAAACGAACGCAAAAACGATGATGAGAGCGGTAAAGACTGCAACGTATGCGATGTCAGTCGCGACAGAGTTCTTTTTCATGGTGGGGAGATTACACGTTTGCCAACGAAGCAGGAAACCGGCAGTTTTGAACAGCGTTCAACGTGGGGTTTCGGCGGCGCTCTATGCCCTAGATGGGGGACTTGTCCTAGGGAGGGTGTGCAAGGCCGCCCTGTAGGATGGCTGGCATGCGATTGACGGAATATCACCAACTGGTTGTCGACGAGTTCGGCGAGTCCGAGGGGAAGTGGATTAGCCATTCCCACGTACTAGCAAAATATGGTGAGACCGCTGACGAGCTAATCGAGCGAGGAGTTGACCCGGGCGACGTGTGGGACGGATTGTGCGATGACTTTGACGTTCCCGAAGGAAGGCGCCTTGGGGTCGACTATCCAACCTTGTAATCGTTAGCTCGGCCTTTCGAACGCGTTGAAACCTTTATGGCCTGAAAATAGAACAGACACGCTGATTTTGGGTGGAAATTCGAACATCTGTGTGTGTATTGTTGTGGGGGATGTCAGGCTGATTCGATAGCTTTTGTCTGTCGGCGGAACCAATGTTGCGCAATAACAGTCTAAAAAGAAGAACTCGCGCTCATCGGCGCGTGAATCATTCTGCGTTAATAATCAAAGTTAGGGAAATAAATGGCAACCAAGAAGAAGTCCACTGCCGCGGCAGCTAAAGGTGATGACCGCCAAAAGGCTCTTGACGCCGCAATGGCGATGATTGAGAAGGATTTTGGTAAAGGCGCAGTCATGCGTCTGGGTGATGACGAACGCCCGCCAATCCAGGCGATCTCCTCCGGTAATACCGCGATCGATATTGCTCTGGGTATCGGTGGTTTCCCGCGCGGCCGTATCGTTGAGATTTACGGTCCTGAGTCTTCCGGTAAGACAACTGTTGCGTTGCACGCCATTGCTTCTGCACAGAAGGACGGCGGCATTGCCGCCTTTATCGATGCGGAGCACGCATTGGATCCGGAATACGCCCGTCTGCTGGGCGTAGACACCGACAACCTCTTGGTCTCCCAGCCGGATACTGGTGAGCAGGCGCTGGAAATCGCGGACATGCTTGTTCGTTCCGGCGCTATTGACATCATCGTTATTGACTCCGTGGCAGCGCTGACCCCGAAGGCAGAAATTGAGGGCGAGATGGGTGACTCCCATGTGGGTCTCCAAGCTCGTCTCATGTCCCAGGCTTTGCGCAAGATGACCGGTGCGCTTTATAACTCCGGCACTACCGCAATCTTCATTAACCAGCTGCGCGAGAAGATTGGTGTCATGTTCGGTTCGCCGGAGACCACCACCGGTGGTAAGGCACTGAAGTTCTACGCGTCTGTCCGTTGCGACATCCGCCGCATTCAGACCCTGAAGGACGGCCAGGATGCAATTGGTAACCGCACCAAGATCAAGATCGTGAAGAACAAAGTCTCCCCACCATTCAAGATTGCCGAGTTCGACATCATGTACGGCGAGGGCATTTCTAGGGAGTCCTCCATTATCGATTTGGGCGTGGAACATGGCTTCATCAAGAAGTCCGGTTCCTGGTTTACCTATGAAGGTGACCAGCTCGGTCAGGGTAAGGAGAAGGCTCGTAACTTCTTGAAGGAAAACAAGGACCTCGCTGACGAGATCGAGAAAAAGATCTTCAACAAGTTGGGGATCGGCTCTGGTGCAGCTACCGACGAAGACATTCCAATGGACGTGCCAGGTGCGGATGATCCGCTAACTGATGAGGCAGTGGACTTGGTGCCAAACGTCGACTTTGACGACGAATAAATGAACAAGCCCGCCCCAGAGAAGCTCGAGAAGCTACGCCGGGCGCTGGAAGATTATGAATCCGGCGCCACTGGAGGCGGGCTTTTTGATGTCCAGGAAGAAGAAGCCAAAGCCAAGGTGCGCTCGCGCGCGCTGCTGCTGCTCGATCAGCGTGCGCGTTCGCGAAAGGAACTCTCCGATCGTCTCATTGGGTTGGAGTTCGACCAAGAGGTCGTGGAGATGGTCCTCGATGATTTAACCAACGTTGGGCTGGTTAATGACTCAGCCTTCGCCAAGGAATGGGTGCGCCAGCGCCATGAGCGCCGTGGAAAATCAGCGCGAGCTCTAGACCGCGAGCTCCAAGAAAAAGGAGTGTCCCAGGCCGAGCGCGCGGAAGCCTTGAAACAGGTCACGCAGGACTCAGAGGAGTCCATCGCTCAAGCCTTGGCGGAAAAGAAAGCCCGCTCGATCAAGTCCGTACCAGCAGACCGCGGTGAGCGTGACAAGTATCTGCGCCGCATCGTCGGTGTGCTGGCGCGCCGCGGATTTAATCAAGGAATGTCTATGAGCATTGCCATTGCTGCCCTTGACGCGCGCATCGAAGAGCTAGAACAAGAATAAAACCGGGTTTTATGAGTTGGCTGCTTCGGCCGATACAATGACCCGACGTGAGCAATACCCAGACCGAGGCGCCACGCACCTACGAAGTGCGCACTTTTGGCTGCCAGATGAACGTGCACGACTCCGAGCGCATCTCCGGCTTGCTGGAGGAGGCCGGCTACACCGCGGCTGGCGAGGCTGAACCAGACCTCATCGTCTTCAATACCTGCGCGGTGCGTGAGAACGCCGATAAGCGCCTGTACGGCACGTTGGGCGCGTTGAAGAAGACCAAGGAAAACCACCCTGGCATGCAGATCGCCGTGGGCGGTTGTTTGGCACAGAAAGACAAAGATACCGTCCTCGACAACGCACCGTGGGTCGATGCAGTCTTCGGTACCCACAACATGGCAGCACTTCCCACGCTGCTCGAGCGCGCTCGTCACAACGACGAGGCGCAGGTGGAAATCGTCGATTCCCTAGAGGCCTTCCCGTCCGTGCTCCCGGCCAAGCGCGAGTCCGCCTACGCCGGCTGGGTATCCGTGTCCGTGGGCTGCAACAACACTTGTACCTTCTGCATCGTTCCTTCCCTCCGCGGTAAAGAAGAGGATCGCCGCCCAGGTGACATCCTCGCTGAGGTTCAAGCCCTGGTTGACCAGGGTGTTTCCGAGGTCACGCTCCTTGGACAGAACGTCAATGCCTATGGAGTGAACTTCGCTGACCCAGATCTGCCGCGTGACAAGTTCGCCTTTTCCAAGCTGCTGCGCGAGGTAGGCAAGATTGAGGGCCTCGAGCGCCTGCGCTTTACCTCGCCGCACCCAGCTGAGTTCACCTCTGACGTCATCGACGCCATGGCTGAGACCCCGGCCGTGTGTCCGCAGCTGCACATGCCTTTGCAGTCTGGCTCCGATCGCATCCTGAAAGAGATGCGCCGTTCCTACCGTTCTAAGAAGTTCTTGGCCATCCTCGACGAAGTGCGCGAAAAAATGCCACACGCGGCGATCACCACCGACATCATCGTCGGCTTCCCGGGCGAGACCGAAGAGGACTTCGAGGCCACCATGGACGTCGTCAAGCGCGCGCGTTTCGCCTCCGCCTTCACTTTCCAGTACTCGCCGCGCCCGGGCACTCCGGCTGCCGAGATGGAGCAGCAGGTACCCAAGCACATCGTGCAAGAGCGCTTCGAGCGTCTGGTTGCCCTGCAGGATTCCATTCAGGCTGAAGAAAACGCCAAGCTCATCGGCACCGACGCTGAGCTGCTGGTCCAGGCCGAGGGAGGCCGCAAGGCAGGGGAGACCCACCGCCTGACGGGCCGCTCCCGCGATGGGCGCCTGGTGCACTTTGCGCCCGTGCTTGTCGACGCCGCTGGCACCCGCACCGACATCACCGCGGACATCCGCCCTGGCGACGTTGTTCACACCACCGTGACCGATGCTGGTTCCTTCTTCCTCGTGGCTGACTCCGGCGTAACCTCGCACCGCCGCACCAAGGCGGGCGATATGTCCGCAGCCGGTCAGACACCCACCACCGCGCCGATTGGTGTGGGCCTGGGACTGCCGCGGATTGGCAAGCCTGCGCGCCAGCAAGATGACGCCTGCGGCTGCTAGAGGAGTACGCTAGACCACCATGAGTAATCAGTACGAACAAGCCCACGCCGC
Source organism: Corynebacterium sp. HMSC06C06 (assembly GCF_001807295.1). Taxonomy (NCBI): domain Bacteria; kingdom Bacillati; phylum Actinomycetota; class Actinomycetes; order Mycobacteriales; family Corynebacteriaceae; genus Corynebacterium; species Corynebacterium sp. HMSC06C06. The sequence goes on along the minus strand of NZ_KV788505.1, from coordinate 17,903 downwards.
CGAACGCGCGGCTGCCAAGAAGATGGAACTGGGAAACCACAAGGTCACTCTCATCATCGCTATCGTGGTGTGGGTTGCGTACTTGGTTCTGCCCTATGCCGGCCCGGCGCATGGCTGGGAAGCGCTGCAACTGGGCACCACGGATGACGGCGTGCGGATCTCCATCATGGAAACTGTCTCTGCATGGTTCTCCCTCGCGGGCATTGGCGTGCTGACCACCCTGACTGTGGCCACACGTCGCACCAACTTTGCGCTCGCCGCGTGGATGATGGTGACCATTTCCTTCTTCATTAACCTGTGGAGCTTCTGGTTCCGCGGTTCCACCGCTGATAGCCCTTCCATCGGCATGTGGGTAGGAACCCTCGCGAGCCTCATCGCCTTTCTTGCATACTGCCAAGTGGCGTTCAAGCGCAGCCCAGAGCAGGTCGCAGCTGCTGAGAAGGCCCGCCGCGAAGCCAGCAAGCTGGACCAGGTGGGAATCCTGCAAACCGAGGCAGCAACCACCCTCCCGCCGGAGGAGAACCCGCTGCTTATCGACGACCGACGTCGCCAAGCAGCGCAGCGTTACAAGAAGTCCTAAAGCTTGAGCTCCCACGCCGACGAGGTAGAGATGACCTCCGCGCCAAGGTGCTGGTAGATGCGGATCATGGCCGGATCGGCGTCGGCTACCGAGCAATAAGCACGCCGGGTATCAGGCCACCACTGAGACACCTCGTGCAGTGCATGCAGCTTCGCTGACATGGCTAGTCCCGCGCGTCGCCTATCGCGCGCAGTGACCGTGAGTGTCCACTCGCATACCTCGGGATCTGCGTCGTGATGGCGCGCCAACTCGGTGAGCGCCACGATACGGCCTTCTTCCTCCACTGCGATGAGAAGCGTGTGTGACTTGCGCGCCCGCAGGCGGGAGTGGGCTTCGGCCAAGCGCTCCCGTGTCCAATTAATAGGCTCCGTGTTGAGATCCCCGTAGACCGCATCCGTGGATGCGACCGTTAGAAGGTCCAAGATGTCGTCGAGGTGATGCTCTGGGATGTCATAGTCCGCGAACACGTGGAAGCTGCGGCCCGCCACCGGGAAAGGCCGGGCAGGGGAGTCGGGGAACTCAATGAACATCTGGTGTTCTGAATGCTTGGGCTGGAATCCCAGCTCCGTGTAAGCGGTGGAAAAAGGATCGTAAGAGTAGTCCGCTTCAGCTGGGTAGAGCATGCCGATTTGCGCCACACTGCGACCAAACTGGCGGGCCAAGGCCATTGCGTGTTCGGCGAGCTGACGCGTTACGGCCAGTGCCTCGGGCTCAAGTTCTTCGCCCGGCAGGGGCAGGTAATCAGCGCCGAGCACGCATTCGATCTCGGCATTCTGGGTCTCCTCGAGCAACGGAAGGGAGATATGGATAAAGCCGTCAAAGTCGAGCTCCGGGCTGGGCTCTACCGCTGGAATAGTGGGAAAGCCTAGCTCACCGACCTCCAGCGGGGTGTCCTCAGTCAGTCCAAACAAGTAGGTGACAGATTCGGTGGAACCTTGTAGGCGCTGTACCACCCGCGAAGGCGCGGAAGAGGCCGCGGGATCGCCGGAGGCCTCCTGTGCGTAAAGGTTCGCATCGAAGATGAAACTGCGCACGCAGTCGGCGGGCTCCCCGCGGCCGGGTACGATCTGAACGAGCAATTACTTGCAGGTGACCGTTACTTGTCGTTGACTGCAGCGGCAGCTGCGTCGGCGAATTCCTGCCACTGCGCAGCCTGTGCGCGCAGGTCCTCGGCCTTCTTGGCATTGCCCTTGGCCTCGGCTGCTGCAGCCTGAGCCGTCAAGTCATCAACCTTGGACTGGAACTGGGCTACGCGTGCCTGTGCTTCTGGATCAGTGCGGCGCCACTCGGAGTCCTCGGCCTCAGCGACGCGCTTTTCGAGTACCTCGATCTTTGCCTCGTACTCGCGGACCTGGTTACGCGGAACGTAGCCAATCTCCTCCCACTTTTCCTGCAGCTCACGCAGCTTTGCCTTGGCAGTCTCGATGGACTTGGAAGGATCGATCTGGGAATCGTACTCAGCGATGAGTGCGTCCTTGGCCGCAGCGTTGGCGGCGAACTCTTTGTCGCGCTCGTCATTGACAGCGTTGCGTGCAGAGAAGAAGTGGTCTTGTGCGGCGCGGAACTGCGCCCAGAGCTTGTCATCAGCCTCGCGCGGTGCGCGGCCGGCTGCCTTCCACTCGGTCATGAGGTCGCGGTAAGCGCGAGCGGTCTGACCCCATTCCGTGGAGTCCTGAAGTGCTACGGCGCGCTCAACAAGTTCCTCCTTGCGCTTGCGTGCGGCGGCACGGTTGCGGTCGAGCTCCGCGAAGTGGGCGCCGCGGCGGCGGTTGAAGGAATCGCGCGCACGGGAGTAGCGCTTCCAGAGTGCGTCGTCAGTCTTGCGGTCAATGCCGCGGATCTGCTTCCACTCTTCGAGGATGGCGCGGATACGGTCACCCGCGGCCTTCCAGTCGGTGGAGTTTTCTGCGATGTCTTCTGCCTCGGCGGCCAGCTTCTCTTTGGCAGCGATGCCTTCCTCGCGGCGGCGTGCCTTGTCTGCCTGTGCCTGCTCACCGGCGGTTACGGAGTGCTCGATGACAGCGCCCAAGCGCTTATCGAGTGCCGCAATGTCGCCGATAACCGCAGCGGTAGGCAAGGTCTCACGCAGCTCAGCAGCGGTGGTCTTGATGGACTCAGCCTCGCCAGGATGTGCCTTGAGGCGAGCCTCGAGGAGCTCGATCTCGGTAGAGAGATCGTCGTAACGTGCGCCGTAGTGAGCCAGGCCCTCGGCCGGGGTACCAGCCTTCCACTCGCCAATCTTGCGCTCGCCCTCCGGGGCGTTGACGTAGACCGAACCGTCTTCTTCCACGCGGCCCCACTTGGCCGGATCATTGTGAGGAGTCTGCTTCACCGGCTGCGCACCAGGACGAGGGCCTGGACGAGCACCCTTCTTGGGCATTGAACCTGGGGTTGGGATCGACATGGTTGAAACCGCCTTCGTGAAAAGTCGCGCCGCGCGTCACGGCTGCCTAGAGTGTTCTCCCTTACAGTACCTTCTCCTACACTAGGATGAGGAAGCAATGTTAAATCTTTTGGTAATGCCTTCTTCCCCCGCCCTCGCGGCTGAGCTTTCGCCTGCTGATGGCGCCAGCCGGGCCCTTCTTGCCGCTGCTCGCCAACTGGTTGTGGAGTTTGCGGAGGCCTCAAGATTAGGGGAGGAAGCAGCGGAAATCGAGGTGGACATCGTCGGTTCGCGCGATCCGCGTTGGCATACTAACCTCAGCGGCTCACTGCGGGCATGGGGCGCACCCAGCGTCGAGCTTGGTGCGGGAAACTATCTCCCGGAGATCATGGCGCGGTATGTGCTGGACGGCGTCGTTAAGCACCGCGTCGCCGACACCCGCGACCACGTGGGTACACCGCGTGCCGGCGTCCTCACCATGGTGTGCGTGGATGGCAGTGCGGGGCTTACAGCGCGGGCGCCGCTTGCGCTTGTCGACGGCGCTGCAGATACCGCCCTGTGGTGCGAGTCCCTGCTCTCCGGCGTGGACGTGGACTGCGACGAGTCTTTGCTGGCGGAGACGGGCATGCTGGAAACCCGCTTGTGGGCTGAGCTTGCAGCTTTGCGGCCCACGCAAGCGGAATTGCGTGCGGCCGATTCCACGCTGGGCGTAGGGCGCTACGTTGCGGGGTGGCAATGCTAAGGCCCATCGCAGTCGTGGGGCCCACCGGATCCGGTAAATCGGACCTGGGCGTCAAGTTGGCCCATGAATTAGACGGCGAAGTAGTAAACGTCGACTCAATGCAGCTCTACCGTGGCATGGACATCGGCACTGCCAAGCTCACCGTAGAGGAACGGAAAGGCATCCCGCACCACCAACTCGATGTGTGGGAGGTGACAGAGACGGCTTCCGTGGCGCGCTACCAGCAAGACACCATCGCTGACGTCGAGGACATCATGGCCCGCGGCAAGACGCCCATCTTGGTCGGGGGCTCCATGCTTTATGTGCAAGCACTCGTGGATGATTGGCAGTTTCCGCCCACTGATCCGGCAGTGCGCGCGAAGTATGAGGCGCGGCGTAAAGATATCGGCATCGAGAAGCTGCACGCGGAGCTCGCGGAGATTGACCCAGCCGCAGCGTCGAACATCGAGGACAAGGACCCGCGCCGGACTGTTCGCGCCCTGGAAGTCATCGAGCTGACCGGCAAGCCTTTCAAAGCCAGCCAGCCGCCCAAAGATGCGCCGCCGCGCTGGGACACGTTGTTGCTGGGGCTGCGCACCGAGGCAGAATGGCTCAATCCACGCATTGAGCTGCGTAGTCGGCGCATGTTCGAGCGCGGGCTTGTGGCAGAGGTCGAGGCCCTGCAGGACGCAGGCTTAGTGGAGGATTCCACGGCGGGCCGCGCAATTGGATACGCGCAGGTATTCCAGGCCCAACGCGGCGAGTTGACGTGGGAAGAGGCCGTTGAGCGAACGATTACTGGAACGCGCCGCTATGTGCGCCGGCAGCGGGCCTGGTTCAACCGTGACAAGCGCATTAACTGGCTGGACGCAGTCGGTGATACCTACCAGCAGGCGCTGCGTATTATTGAGGCATGAAATTTGCCAAGGGACACGGTACTCAAAACGACTTCGTCATCATCGAGGATCACGAGGGCACTCTAGAACTAAGCCCAGAGCGGGTCCGCGTTCTATGCGATCGCCGCGCCGGCATCGGCGGCGACGGCCTTCTGCGCGTGGTGCGCGCTGGCGCACTGGGTGAGCCACTGGCTGAGGGCATTGCCCCTGCGGACTGGTTCATGGATTACCGCAATGCCGATGGCTCTGTGGCTGAGATGTGCGGCAATGGCACGCGCGTCTTCGCACACTGGGTGCGCTCCCGCGGTTTGGTGGACAGCGAGAGCTTCGTCGTCGGTACTCGCGCAGGGGCAAAGCAGGTCACCGTGCATTCCTTCGACGAGCATGATGCGCAGGTGAGCGTGGAGATGGGCCCTGCGGAGGTTACCGGCGTGTCCACTGCCTCGATGGCTGGAGAAAACTTTGCCGGCTTGGGCGTTGACATGGGCAACCCGCACTTGGCCGCAGTGATTCCGGGCCTCACGCCGGAGTCTTTGGCGGATATGGTTTTCGCGCAGCCGGAGTTCGACCACGAGTTCTTCCCGCATGGCGTCAACGTTGAGGTGCTGACACAGCTTGTCGACGGCACGGTATCCATGCGCGTCTTCGAGCGCGGCGTGGGGGAGACCCGGTCTTGCGGAACCGGTACGGTGGCCGCGGCACGAGCCGCGCTTGCCGACGCCGGCGAGGGCGCCGGAACCGTCACCGTCAATGTTCCTGGCGGCCAGGTGCAGGTAGAGATCTTCGACGGGGGTTCACGTCTTACTGGGCCTTCGCGCATCGTGGCTGAGGGCACCACGGTTCTCTAGCTCATGGCTGTTTAGCTGCAGTCTTTGCAGACACAGCTTTAGGCTGACGCAGCTTTAGGCTTTGTCCTCAGGAGTCTCAGGGTCCTCAGGGGTCTTAGGGGACTCAGTGCGACGCAGCTCGCGGTTCTCCTGCGGGCGGCGGTCATATTTCGTGCCCAACGAATGGGCCGCGCGCCGAGCCGCGAGCCAGGTCTCGCGCAGCTCGGTGGCTCGCTCATCGGTGACCTTGAGGAGCGATTCGAGTTCATCTGTCTCGATGTCGTTGCGGTAGACGCGGGTTTCGAGCCGGCGCAGGAAACGCTTGGCGCCGCCCAGCTCGTAGTGAAAAGCCTCGATTGTGGGATCCAAGCAATCGAGATCCAACAGCGCTGGACGGTACATGGTGCGATCTGCGATGGATTCGGTGCTTTCTGAGTTACAGAAAACGTCGTATTCAGCGATCACGTCACGAATATCGTCCGCGGAAAGATCGATGGAGGTACGCAGCGCGGAATGCTCGGATGCATCGGGCCGCCTCGAGGCGAGCAACCACATGGCGCCCCCAACCAAAAGGGCAATAAAAAGACCAGATAGCTTTAGCGTCCCGATGAGCGCAACGGCAGCCACCACCGCGAGGGCGATGGCCAGCGCATGACGACTGCCTGAACCCATACCTGGCCTTTCTGCTTTGCTACTTAGTGTCCGCCGCAGCCGCCGGAGCCGCAGGAGCAACCGCCGCCGGAGCCGCAGCCACCGGTCGGCATTTCGATTGAAGCAGTTAGCATAGCAGTTCCGGCTAATACTTCATCTTTCGCAGGGAGCTCGCCAAAGGAAGCTGGCAGGCACAGATCGAACGGGAAAGCACCGTCCATGACCAAGTGCATGAACTTTTCACCGGTCAGTTGGTTGTGGCGCCACGAGGATTCCATAACGCGAGCTGCGAAACGGCATCCTGGAGTAGGGGCCGCGGCACCGGAGCCGGAGGAAACGATTTCCGCACCCTCGGACTCGAAGGCGGCCGGGTATGCTCCGAGCTCGGCCTCGTAGGCTTCCGCAGTGGCGTAGCGCTGGACCTTGAGGCCCATAGCGGTCAGGCCGATCTGCTGCCAGGGCTGGGTTTCCTCGTCAACGAGGAGCGGGCCTTGCGCAAGGTTGGCGGTGGCTTGTGCCAGCACGGTGCCGAATGGATCGAGGATCTCCAAGAAGGCGAGAACGTCGTTGACCATGGATACGTGGGCGAAGGCCTGGGTTACAGACTCGAAACCGATGTAGGTGGCAAACGGCTCTACGGCCAAGATGTTGATCTGGGCGCCTGAAGGGTCTGCGAATTGGATGAGCTGGCCGTCGCGGATTTCACCAGTGACTGTGAGCAGATTAGTGGAGATGGCTGCCTCGACGGCATCTTGCCAGCGCTCGAAGTTGAGGCCGATGGCCTCCATTTCAGCGTTGGCCTTAGTGGCGGTGGGATTCTCGGTCATGGTGGCCATTGTATCCCGCCGTTAGTGCTGGCCAAAAGCTGCCGCGGAAGAATATTAAAGGAATAAGCCGGAGAAAAGATGGCAACTATATTTGCTCAGCGCTAATTGGGGGTTTAGGCCAACGACGTGCAAGAATGGAGGGAACATGAACGAAAATCACGAAGAACTTCTCGCACAGGCATTTGGCGACTATCAGCCGCAAGACCCTACAACGGGTGACCTCGACCTAGCCGAGCGTAATTCTTTCCGCCGCGTTTCCACCACAATTCGCGCCGAAGACACCACCGACGGCTACGAGGTTGAGTACCGAAAACTCCGCCTTGAGCAGGTCGTTCTCGTAGGAGTTTGGACCGAAGGTACGGTTGCCGAGGTCGAGGCCACCATGGCTGAGCTCGCGGCGCTGGCTGAGACCGCGGGCGCCGAGGTCGTTGAGGCTATCTACCAAAAACGTGACAAGCCGGACCCTGGTACTTACATTGGCCGCGGCAAGGTACAGGAACTCAAAGAGATTGTTGAGGCAACGGGTGCGGATACCGTCATTTGTGACGGTGAGCTGCAGCCAGGTCAGCTCTCCGCATTGGAGCGCGAGCTCAATACCAAGGTCATTGACCGTACGATGCTGATTCTCGATATCTTCGCGCAGCACGCGAAGTCCAAAGAGGGTAAAGCCCAGGTTTCGCTCGCGCAGCTGGAATACCTGTACACCCACACGCGTGGTTGGGGCGGCAACCTGTCCCGTCAGGCCGGTGGCCGAGCTGGCTCCAACGGCGGCGTCGGCCTGCGCGGCCCTGGTGAGACCAAGATCGAGTCGGACCGCCGCCGCATCCGCACCGAAATGGCTCGCCTGCGCAAGGAATTGCGCGGTATGAAGACGGCGCGTGAGGTCAAGCGCTCCAAGCGTCAGTCTTCAACGATTCCACAGATTGCCATCGCGGGTTACACCAACGCGGGCAAGTCCTCGCTGATTAATGCGATGACTGGAGCGGGCGTGCTGGTGGAGGACGCGTTGTTCGCAACCCTGGACCCCACCACGCGTCGCGCTGAGCTTGCAGACGGCCGCCAGGTGGTGTTCACCGATACCGTCGGTTTCGTGCGCCACCTGCCCACGCAGCTGGTTGAGGCCTTCAAGTCCACGCTCGAGGAAGTCTTGGCGGCGGACATCATGCTGCACGTGGTGGATGGATCCGATCCTTTCCCCATTAAGCAGATTGAGGCCGTAAACAAGGTCATCTACGACATTGTTAAGGAGACAGGGGAGCAGGCACCGCCGGAAATCATTGTTATCAACAAGATTGACCAGGCGGACCCGCTGGTGTTGGCAGAGATTCGCCACGTCCTCGACCACGAAAACGTGGTGTATGTTTCTGCGCACACCGGCGAGGGCATCGACGAACTGACCTCGCGCATTGAGCTCTTCCTTAACTCTCGCGACAGCCACGTCCGCCTGCTGGTTCCGTTTACCCGCGGCGACGTCGTATCTCGCGTGCATGCCGAGGGCACGGTGCGCGACGAGGAGTACACCAACGAGGGCACGCTTGTCGACGTCCGCCTTCCTGCGTCCATCGCACGTGAGCTTTCGGAGTTCGTGGTGGAGGAAGTTTCCTAAAATCGTGCTTGTGGGTAATAATGAAAGCTCGTGAGTACTTTTGGTTGGCGCCTGCACGGCGATGGTAAAAATATTGAACCCGGCGCGGTTGTCGCGCCCGAAGAACGACTGAGCTGGGGCCGCACCATCAGTATCGGTATGCAGCACGTGGTCGCCATGTTTGGCGCGACTCTGCTGGTGCCGACACTGACCGGCTTCCCGGTCAACACCACGCTGCTGTTCTCCGGAATCAGCACGATTCTCTTCTTGCTGATCACCCGCAACCGCCTTCCTTCGTACCTGGGCTCCTCCTTTGCGTTCATCGCGCCGCTGTCTGCCTCGCAGCAGTACGGCATTGGTGCGCAGGCAGGTTCCATTCTGGTGACCGGTCTGGTGCTGGTGCTCATCGGTTTTGTAGTGAAGGCTGCGGGACGCCGCGTGCTTGATGCTGTGATGCCTCCGGCGGTGACTGGCGCAATTGTTGCGCTCATCGGCCTTAACCTGGCGCCTGCTGCCACGAGCAACTTCCAGACGCAGCCGCTGGTGGCCGTGGTGACTCTCGTGGCGATCATCGTTGCGACCGTGGGCGGTCGCGGCATGGTCGCGCGCTTGGGCATCCTTATCGGCGTTGTGATTGGCTGGGTCTTCGCGGCGGTGACTGGCAACCTTGCTGAAGGAACAGCCGAGACCATTCGCCAGGCGGCATGGATTGGTCTTCCGCAGTTCCACACCCCTGAATTCAAGTTCTCTGCGATTGCCGTGGCGCTGCCAGTCTTGGTGGTCCTCATTGCGGAAAACATCGGCCACGTAAAGGCCGTGTCTGAGATGACCAAACGCGACCTCGATGACCTTGCTGGTGACGCCCTCATCGCCGACGGCTTGGGCACCGCCATCGCCGGCGGCTTCGGTGGTTCTGGTACCACGACTTACGCTGAGAACATCGGCGTCATGGCCGCTACTCGTGTTTACTCCACGGCAGCCTATTGGGTCGCGGCAAGCTTCGCTATCTGTTTGGCCTTCATTCCGAAGTTTGGCGCATTGATTTTCACCATCCCTACAGGCGTGCTGGGCGGTGCCACTCTGGTTCTATACGGCCTTATCGGCATGCTGGGCGTGCGCATCTGGATGGACAACAAGGTTAACTTCAACAACCCGGTTAACCTCACCTGCGCTGCTGTGGCTCTTATCGCCGGCATCGGCAATCTGACACTTAACATCGGCTCCATCTCCCTCGAGGGCATCGCTTGGGGCTCCATCGGCGTCATCGTGGTCTACCCAGCCGCCAAGCGGCTCTATGAAACCTTCGGTGAGGGCAAGGGAGCGAAGTACTAAGTACAGCTGCCTCGGCGCACAGGAATTAAGCATAAAAATAACTCCCGAGCTCTTCTGAAAGAGTCCGGGAGTTAAGTCTTTAAGACTAGAGTCTAGAGCCTTAGGAAGCGTCCAGATCCTGCTCGATGAGGCCAGCAATCTTCTCGACTGCCTCGGCGTTCTCGGAGGTAACGGTGACCTCGTCACCCTGCTCTGCGCCCAGAGCCATGATCATCAGGGAGGAAGCGGCGTCGGTTTCTTCATCGTCATCGCTGCCCACGAGGGTCAGGAAGATGTCCTCGTCGTAAGCTTCAGCAGCGTCCGCGATGATGGAAGCCGGACGAGCGTGCAGGCCAACGGAAGATCCAACCTTGACGGTCTTAGATGCCATGATGATAAGTCCTTTCGACTGTAAGTGTTTTCGTGATTACAAGTGTACGCGTTATGCAGCGGCCTGTGCAGTCTTGGCAGCTTCCGCCTTGGCGGCAGCCTCTTCGACCGTCTTGTTTGGCCAGAACTGCTTCAGCGCAATGACGGCGGCCGCGGAGACGACCACGCCAATAGCGATTGCGAGGAAGTAAGCCCAGGCCGGGTCGATTGCGAAGAAGACGAAGATGCCGCCGTGCGGAGCGCGGGAGCCAACGTTCATCGCCATCGAGAGAGCGCCAGTGGTTGCGCCACCCAGCATCATCGCAGGGATGACGCGCAGCGGGTCAGCAGCAGCGAACGGGATAGCGCCTTCGGAAACGAAGGACAGCCCCAGCAGCCATGCAGACTTACCGTTTTCCTGCTCAGCGGGGGTGAACAGGTTCTTCCGAACGAAGGTGGCGATGGACAGCGCGATTGGCGGAACCATACCGGAAGCCATAACCGCAGCCATGATTTCCATGGAAGCCTGGTCACCAGTGGAAAGACCCGCAGTAGCGAACAGGTATGCAGCCTTGTTGACTGGGCCGCCCAAGTCGAAGCACATCATCAGGCCGAGGATGATACCCAGCAGCACTGCAGAGGAGCCGGACATGGAGGACAGCCAGTTCTGCAGGCCTTCCATGAGTGCAGCCAGCGGAGCGCCGAGCAGCAGGTACATGAGCAGGCCGGTGATGAGCGAGGTCAGCAGCGGGATGATGACAACCGGCATGAGGGAGCCGATCCAGCGTGGAACCTTCCAGTTGCCAATCCACATGGACACGAGACCCGCGATGAGGCCGGTAACCAGACCACCGATGAAGCCAGCGCCCAGGGTGACTGCGATGGCGCCACCCGCAAAGCCCGGTGCAATACCAGGACGGCCAGCGAACGCGAAGGCAATGTAGCCAGACAGTGCCGCGACGATGAATCCCATCGCGGCTTGACCAATAGCGAAAAGCACGGCGCCGAAGTAGAGGAGGAATCCGGAGCGGTCGAAGGTCATCATTGCGCCGTCGACCTCAATCTCGTGGCCCGGCAGGTTTGTCAGCGAGTAGTTCGTAGAGATGGCCTGCCAGCCGTTAGCCATGTCGTAGCCGCCGAAGAGGAAGCCCAAAGCGAGGAGCAAACCACCGGCAGCAACGAAAGGCACCATGTAGGAAACACCGGTCATGATGGCCTGCTGGATGCGCTTGCCCCAGCCCAGGGAGGCGCCTTCTTCAGCAGTGCTTGACGACGCCGCGCCCGTCTCGCCAGCAACACGACGAGCGTTCGGGTTCTTGGCAGCGGCAACTGCCTCGTCAAACATGACGCCTGGCTCGTTAATAGCGCGCTTAACACCGGACTCGATGACCGGCTTACCCGCGAACCGCTCGCGGTCACGAACTCCCACGTCGGTGGCGAAGATGACGGCATCAGCCGCATCGATGATGGACTGGGAAACAGAGGTGTTGTTGGACGAGCCTTGGGTTTCCACCGTGAGGTTGACGTCGTCGCGCCCCTCGGCTGTCTGCGTCAGGGCGTCGGCAGCCATGTAGGTGTGCGCAATGCCGGTAGGGCACGCGGTAACCGCCACGATGTTGGTGGCTCCGGCCTTTGCCGTAGCTGGCTCGGCCGAAGCCACAGCAGCACCCGCTGCGCCAGCGGCGGCACCTGCCTCAGCAGCAGGCTTCTTTGGCTTCTCGGCGTTGACTACGTCGAGAACCAGCTTGACGATTTCCTCTTTGCTCTGAGCCGAGCGGAGGGCTTCCAAGAAGTCCTTCTTGACCAAAGCTCGAGCTAGCTTGGACAAAATCTTCAGGTGAGCCTTGCCACCACCAGCTGGTGCGGCGATGAGGAAGACGAGCTGTGCGTCGCCGTCTGGGCCGGAGAAATCCACGCCACGGCTCAGGCGAGCGAAAGCCAGGGTTGGTTCTGTGACGACCTCAGAGCGGCAGTGCGGAATAGCAACGCCGCCGGGAACGCCGGTGCCGGCCTTGGCTTCGCGGTCAATGGCTGGTTGTGCCAAGCCCTCGATAGAGGAAGCGCGGCCGGTTCCATGGACCAAAGTGGCGAGATTGGTGATGACTGATTCGGTGCTATCGCCGAAATCGGCGTCCAACGCGACTAGGTCAGTCGTGATGAGATCGGATGCCATGAGACACTCCTTTGATTAATGAATAAATTCAGTCTTTACAAGGAAGAGACGATTGTTTGGTCGATATTGATTTGTTCGGGGGTCGGAATCTGGGTGCCAGGCAGCGCTGCCGCTGCGGAGCCATAAGCCACCGATTGGCGCAGTGATTCTGCGAAGTCTTTGCCTGCACGGCGAGCCAGAATGTAGCCAGCAAGGGAGGAGTCTCCTGCGCCCACCGTAGACACGACTTTGGTTGGTGGGGGAGTCGCAGCCCATGCACCATCAGCAGTGACGAGCACGGCGCCTGCGCCGCCGAGCGTTACGAGTACCTCGCCAATGCCGCGTTTTACGACGACTCGAGCAGCTTCCACGACTCCGCTGAAGTCGCCCTTTTCCGCTGCCGCTTCCAATGCTTCGCCGTCGGTCCCTGTGAGCTGACCAAGTTCCAGGCCATTGGGCTTGATGAGGTTCGGCGCAGAGGTCTCAAGACGCTCGCTGAGTGCGACCATCGGGGCATCGGAGGTATCCACCGCAACCTTGGCCTGGGGCGCTGCGGTACGGATTGCGTCGACAAGCATGGCGTACCACTCAGTAGGAACGCCCTTAGGTAAGGAGCCAGCAAGTACTACCCAATCGGCGCCGATTGCGAGCGCGCCGAGAGAAGAGGTTAGTGCTGACTGCACGGATTCGTCGAGGACTGGTCCTGGACCATTGATTTTGGTGGTGCGACCGTTTGGTTCGGTGACCGCCGTATTGATCCGGACGGTGCCAGGCATTGCGACGGCGTCGAATGGGATGTGTGCTTCTTCCATCAGGCTGAGGAAATGATCACCTTTGTGCGCGGGCAGAAGGGCGACGCTTTTTACTCCGGCCAAATGGACAGCGTGGGTGACATTGACACCCTTGCCGCCTGCGACCTGGGAAACCTGGGAAGCGCGGTGGACTGTACCAGGATTGATGGTCTCGTTGAGGGCAAGCGTGGCGTCAATACTGGGGTTGGGGGTCAGTGTGAGAATCATTGTGGAAATTCGTCCCTTTTGCAGTTTGCGTATATTGGGAGAAAACACGTCGGACAATGGCCAAGCATAGTTTTCTGCTCACTTTTGATTGTTGTCCGAATGTGTCCGAAAGTCAATCAAATTACTGTGGTATTCGTTGCTTTTTTGTCCGGTTTGTGATGTTCTAGGATGAGAGCAAAATCCCCTTCTGAAGGAAATGTGTGATGGAAAACGTATCTCAATCAACCATCAAGGGCACCGGCGTTGTCGCTGGTGTCGCATACGCCGAGGCTGTGTGGGTTCGCCCGCGCCCAGAACTGCCCACTGCTGGTGAGCTGATCGATGAGGAGAAGCGGGACGGAGAATACGACCGCTTCCTCGAAGCTGTCGACGTAGTTGCAAGTCGTCTGGAGCAGCGTGCAGCAGGGGCTGAGGGGCAGGCCGCTGAAGTGCTGGGAGCTACCGCAGGCATGGTTAAGGACCGCGGCTGGCACAAGGCAGTACGTAAGAGCATCCGCAGTGGCCGTCCAGCAGAGTATGCAACTGCCAGTGCGACTGAAAAGTTTGTCACCATGTTTGAGGCTGCCGGTGGCGTGATGGCTGAGCGCACCACTGACTTGAAGGACGTTCGCGATCGCGTTATCGCACAGCTGCGTGGCGAGCAGGAGCCTGGTCTGCCGATGGTCAGCGGCGAAGCAGTCCTGTTGGCCGATGATTTGGCACCGGCAGACACCGCAACGCTCGATACTGCGCACATCAAGGCTCTCGTTACTGAGCTCGGTGGCCCAACCAGCCACACCGCGATCATCGCTCGTCAGCTGGACATTCCTTGCATCGTGGCTGTGGGCGCGGATCTGCGCAACATCGAGTCCGGCACTTTGCTCTTTGTTGATGGTTCCGTCGGCACCGTCAGCCTTGGCGCTGACCGCGCAGAATCCCTGAAGGCAGTGGAGGAGTACCGCGAAAAGGCTGCTCGCGTTGCTCAGTGGCGTGGCCCGGCCCAAACCAAGGATGGTCACCGTGTGCAGCTGCTGGCTAACGTTGCTGACGGCAACGCAGCGCGTATTGCATCCGATTCTCAGGCAGAAGGTATTGGCCTCTACCGCACAGAGCTGTCCTTCCTTTCAGCTAGTGAAGAGCCAACCGTGGACGAGCAGGCGCGTATCTACGCCAAGGTCTTCAACGCTTTCCCCGAGTCGAAGGTCGTTGTTCGCACCCTCGACGCTGGTTCCGATAAGCCAATTTCCTACGCAACTTTGTCTTCGGAAGAAAACCCAGCACTGGGCGTTCGCGGCCTGCGTATTGCGCGAGACAATGAGTCTTTGCTGACTCGTCAGCTGGATGCAATCGCACAGGCTGCAGCCGACCGTGGCGACGATGCCCCAACGTGGGTCATGGCTCCAATGGTGGCAACCGCAGTTGAGGCAAAGTGGTTTGCGGGTCTGTGCCGCGAACGCGGCCTGACTGCTGGCGCCATGATTGAGGTCCCTGCAGCTGCGCTTATGGCTGACACCATTATGCCGCACCTCGACTTCGTCTCCATCGGTACAAATGACCTCACCCAGTACACGATGGCGGCGGACCGTCTCTCCCCACAGCTGGCCTACCTGACAGATCCGTGGCAGCCGGCTGTTCTGCGACTCATCCAGCACACCTGCGTGGTTGGCGGCGACAACAACGTTCCGGTCGGCGTCTGTGGCGAGGCTGCAGCTGATCCGCTGCTCGCTTGCGTGCTCACCGGCTTGGGTGTCAACTCGCTTTCCGCTGCATCGACTGCTGTCGCAGGCGTTGGCGCTCAGCTTTCCGAGCTGACCCTCGAGCAGTGTCAGAAGCTGGCTGAAGCTGCTATTAACGCTGAAGGCCCGTCTGAGGCTCGCACCGCAGCCCTGGCTCTGATGGAAGAGTTCAAGGCTTAAGAGTCTGAGATACGAGGAAGCCCCCAATGGTTTTGGGGGCTTCGATTCGTTTTAGATTCTGCCCTGTCCTCCTGCTGACAAACTCAGCTGAGGATCAAACTCAGCTGAGAATGGAGTAATTAAGCAGGAAGCTACTTTTCGGCTGCGATGACGACTTCGATCTCTTGTTCACGCAGTGCTTCGACGAAGCTTTCAGGGGCAGCGGCGTCGGTGACCACAACATCAATGTCGGCGATGGATGCGAAGCTAACTAGGTAATCATTCCCGAGCTTGGAAGAGTCACAGAGAACAACAACCTTGTGGGCGTTGGTCACGAAGGCGGTCTTGATGGCGGCCTCTTGGGAATCGGCCGTGGACAGTCCATGATCCAATGTAAGGGCGTTGGTGCCGATGAAGGCAACGTCCGCGCGCATGAGTGCCATGGTTCGCAGTGCGGTATCACCCACTACTGCCTGGGTGATAGCGCGCACGGTACCGCCAAGAAGCTGCACATCTGGGACGCCGTTGCTAGCCAGAGACAAAGCGATGGGCAAGCTATTGGACACAATAGAGAACTGACCCGCCGCATTCTGTTGCCCGATCAGATCGGCAAGAGCGTTGGTGGTCGTACCCGCGTCAAGGAAGATGCTGCCACCGGCTTCAGGCAAGAATTGCATCGCGGCGCGCGCAATGGCGATTTTTGCGCCCGTGGCTGAACGCTGGCGCGTGTCCAAGGTAAACTCAGCGGTTTGGAAAGACTGGGACGCCACTGCGCCGCCATGCACACGATGGACCACGCCCTCTCTATCCAAGACGGCGAGATCTCGTCTGATGGTTTCGGCGGTGACATCGAACCGCTCGGAAAGCTCAGTTACATTAACGCGTCCCTCAACAGCAGTGAGGGATGCGATCTGGCGGCGACGTTCCTCTGCGTACATAGAGTCCTCCAACAATATGCCCGTAACGGGGTGGGGCATTGGGTATTCTGTTCCGCCCTCGGGGTTGGGGGCGGTACTTTCGCAGTAATAAAACTGACTTAACCCTAGTTTTCCAGAAAACCCTACGAATCGGAATAAACCAAAGGTGTACACATATAAGAAAAAGTGCAGGCAGTGAAATTTAAAGTCACTGCCTGCACTTTTGGAATGTGTGATTTTGGGCGCTAAAACCCGAGAAGTGGAATTCTGTCCCTTAAGGGGGTGGAATTAGAGGGTAATGCCCGCTAGAAAAGATGTTACATCGCCTGCTAAAGCTTGCGGAAGACGGAAACAACCTTGCCCATGATCTCCGCATCGTCACCCTTGATCGGGGAGTAGGCGTCATTGTGTGGCAGGAGCCAGATGCCCGAGGAATCGCGGTGGAATTCCTTGACAGTTGCCTCGTCGCCGTCCAGCAGCGCTGCTACGAATTCGCCCTCTTCAGCGACATTCTGGGAGCGGATAATGACCCAGTCTCCATTGAGGATACCGGCATCACGCATGGAGTCCCCGACAACCTGCAGCATATATAGCTCACCGGTTCCCACTACGTCGTTTGGCATCGGGAAATAAGTGTCAATATTTTCTTCAGCCGTGATGGGGGAGCCCGCAGCGATACGGCCAACAACTGGAATGTAAGCAACCTCAGAAGCCTCTTCAGGCGTCAAAGATGAACCAGTTTCTGGTTTGTCTGCCTTGGCTCCTGTCTTGCGGCCCGGCTTCTTGGTGTCTTCCTCATTATTGAGGTGTCGGACGTCTACGGCTCGTGGCTTGTTAGGGTCGCGACGCAGGAAGCCTTTCTCCTCGAGTTGCTTGAGCTGGTAGGCCACGGAGGAGGTGGATTGCAGTCCGGCGGCGTCGCCGATTTCACGGATGCTAGGCGGGTAGCCGCGCAGCATCACAGCGTCATGGATGACGTCCAGGATGCGGCGCTGGCGCGCAGAGAGTGAATTGATGTCCGGCTTCCCAGAATTCTTGGCGGGTTTGCGTGGCATCGGGTCTCCTTGGGTGGGGTAGGTATGGCGTCGAATCTGCTCGGGTGGGGTGGTTAGCTACTATCTGTTCGAATTTTCGAAAAGCTTCTCTTCATTTCTATCACGTTGTGGGCAAATGTTCGAGAATTTTCGCTTCGATATGGACAAACTTTCGAAAAGCTGTTATAAATCGAACATAGCAACTAATTCGAACGAATTGGCGATGGGAATTTTCGAACGTGTCGTAGCGTTTGAATAGGCTGTAGCCGCAAACTAATCGTCAAATTAAAACGCTTAAGGAAACATTATGGCAATCGTGCTCAACTCCAACAACAAGCAGGTTAACTACTTCAACTCATCCCGTGCGTACCGCGCCAGCGTTGTGCCAGCGGCGTCTGTTTGGGATGCTGATGCATCTGCACGCTACGGCGCTACACGGAGTCCACATGTGCGTGATGTTCGAACACTCAGTGTAGACAATCGAACATACAGCGGTGTTCCTCAGCGTCGTCCACGCACCGATCATGCTGGTCAGCACGAGGTGGAAAATTCGCGTGAAAACTCGAATCGCGGAAACTA
Source organism: Corynebacterium sp. HMSC06C06 (assembly GCF_001807295.1). Taxonomy (NCBI): domain Bacteria; kingdom Bacillati; phylum Actinomycetota; class Actinomycetes; order Mycobacteriales; family Corynebacteriaceae; genus Corynebacterium; species Corynebacterium sp. HMSC06C06. The sequence continues at coordinate 178 of NZ_KV788505.1, read as the reverse complement.
TCTTCTTGGTGCGGTGTTCGGCGTGGCAGTGTTCATCGGAACTGTGTTTGGTGGTCTCACGGCTGATGGGGGCGCTGCGTCACAGGGAACTCAGCAGGTTGTGCAAGCCAGCGTGAACAACTAGCCATCCGTGTAAAGCCTTTGCTTGTGATGTCTATGGAGTTTTTGGTCACGGAGT